>JAQBYJ010000063.1 GCA_027622555.1 Verrucomicrobiota bacterium | reverse complement strand
GTGTACATGAAACTGGACTCTACAGGTCAGAACCTTTTTCATCTTCGTTTTGCTCTTCACTTATGACGTCTCAATCAAGGTATTCGAAAAGGCCCCATTATTTATTCACTATCCTTCTCACCTTCTTTTTCAGTTTCAGTTCGCTTGGTGCCAAAGATGAAACTGTTTTCGAACTTAAAGACGGCGATCGGGTTGTCTTTGTTGGAAACACCTTTGTTGAGCGGGAAATCGACTACGGACATATCGAGGCAGCTCTGACAACTTACTGGCCAAACCGGTCGATAACTTTTAGAAACCTGGGTTGGTCGGGGGACGATGCACGTGGACGATCTCGCCGATTCTTTGGACCGGTGGAGGATGGATTCAATCATCTCAAAACCCATGTGGAAGGATTGAAGCCCACAGTCATTTTTGTGGTTTATGGAGCCATGGAATCCTACGAGGGAAGAGCCGGGCTTTCAGATTTCGAAGATAACATGAATACGCTCTTGGATATGCTTTCGAAGACCCGTGCGCGTATCGTTCTGGTGTCTACCATCCCGCAGGAAAATATGGGACCGCCTTTGCCCGATCCGAAACTAAATAACCAAAACCTGAAACTGTACGCGGAATCTATTCGGTCTCTCGCGCAAAAAAGAAACCATTGGTTTATCGATCTTTACGGCCACATGGAGACGGCAATGAAACAATCGAAAGAACCGCTTACCGACAATGGTATCCATCTGAATGATGAAGGATATCGTGTGGCTGCTCGGGGTATCCTGGCAGGTATGGGACTTGTTGCTAAACCAAATATTCTCCAGGTAGATGCGCGAGGGAATCTGATTTCTATGAGTGGGACGAATCTCCAGCAAATCCAACCCATTGGCAATGGTCTTCTTCTGACTCTCAGTGATGAAAGCCTGAATGCGGATCAACCACTGAGACTTTCCGTTCTAGATCTTTTTGCCGGGAATTATACCATCAGGATAAATGGCCGAAATTTGGGAACCTATTCCTCCCAACAATGGGCTTCGGGGGTTGAATTACCTTGGACTCCAGAGGTGGAACAAGCTGGTTTGTTAACGAAAACGATTTTTACAAAAAACGAATTTTATTTTCACAAATGGCGCCCGCAGAATGAAACCTACATTAGGGGATTTCGAAAACACGAACAGGGACAAAATGCGGTGGAGCTCGAGCAGTTCGATCAATTCATCGAAAAGGAAGAGTTGAAGATCAAAGATCTTAAGCAGCCTCGGTTCTATACTCTACAACTTCAACGCGAGCCGAAACGATAATGATGAAACGCACTAAGAATTCTTTCGCATCAGCTTTTCTTTTTCTAGCCTCTTTGATCTTCGGGCTTCTTCCGACTTATGCTCAGCGTGCGCTGACCGAGATACCCAATTCGGATCCGGCGTACCAACTCAGTATGCTTAAAGCAGCGGAAGGATTTGAGATCAGTCTTTTTGCTTCAGATCCGATGATCGCGAAACCGACTTCAATGGCTTTCGATTCCAAAGGTCGTTTGTTTGTTACCTGCACGCCTATTTATCCGCACGTCAAGCCGGGTGAAATTCCATCCGATCAAGTGGTTCGACTGGAGGATACTGATGGCGATGGCGTTGCCGACAAAAGCACCGTCTTCGCCGATGGTTTGTTAATTCCTACCGCAGTGCTGGCGAATCCGGAAGGAGTCTATGTGGCAAACTCCACCGAGTTGTTGTTTTTCACAGACAAGAATGATGATGGGGTCGCAGATACACGGCGTATTATTTATTCCGGATTTGGGACGGAAGACACTCACCATGTTATCCATACATTGAGGCAGGGTCCTGATGGACTCATCTATCTTAACCAATCGATCTATACCCACTCGCACGTGGAGACACCCTATGGGTATAAAGATCTACAAGCGGGTGGGGTTTGGCAGATTCGTCCTGAGACCTTGGAGTTGGGTGTTTATTCAAGAGGACTCGTAAATACCTGGGGGCTGCAATTCGACAAGTGGGGCCAAACCTTCCAGACAGACGGCGCAGGATTCGAAGGAATCATCTACTCATTTCCCGGAGCTGCCTTTCTAACCAACGTTGGTTACGAGCGCATTCTGCCTGGTCTCAATCCCGGGCAACCAAAAATGTCCGGCTTGGAAATCATCGACGGCCCACACTTCCCTGATGATTGGCAGGGGCGTTTGATCACCAACGATTTTCGCGGGAACCGCATTAGTACCTTTATAGTTTCAGATTCGAATTCTGGATTCATTTCAGAGAAACAGAAGGACCTCGTTACTTCCACGCATGGTGCGTTTCGTCCTATCGATCTGCAGAATGGTCCCGATGGAGCTTTGTATGCGGCGGATTGGTACAACCCGATAATTCAACACGGTGAAGTCGATTTTCGCGATGAGCGACGCGACCATGAACATGGACGGATTTGGAGGATTACGGCGAAAGATAGTCCATTGCAAAAGTCGCCTGATTTCGCAGCTGCCTCTGTCAATGAGTTGCTTAATATGCTGAAGGCTGACAACGTTTGGACGCGCGATCATGCCAAACGACAGTTAAAGTTTCGTGGAGCAACGGAAGTACTACCGGCTCTGTCATCTTGGATAAAGCAACTGAATCGCAGAGACAGCCGCCACGAAGAGTTTTTACTCGAAGGCCTCTGGGTTTCCCAATCGTTAGACAGTGTTAATACGGATGCTTTGGAGTCTTTGTTGGATTCGAAAAACTATAAAGCACGAGCTGCAGCGATTCGTGTTTTAGAGGAACGCCCTGAGCAGTACGAAGGCATTTATGCACGCTTGGAAAGTGCCATTCAGGATGAGGAGCCTCGCGTTCGTAACGAAGCGATCCAGGTTTTGCGAAAGCTGGGCACGAAAGAGGCAGCTCGACTGGTGGTTCGCGTTTTGGACTTTCCGATGGACGAAAATCTGGATTTCTCCATGTGGAATACCATGCGTGCGCTGCAGCCGATTTGGCTTCCACCTGCGAAACTGAATCCAAACTTCTTTGGAGCTAATTTAAAATACCTGCTCTATGCCATAAGGTCGGTAGAAGATGAGGATGCCATTCAACCCTTGGAAAGTCTGTGGTCGGATGGAAAGATTGGTGATGAAGAAAAACCTGGTGCCATGGTTCTTTTGGGGGAGAGGGGTGAAGCAGAGATTTTGTCAGAGGTATTGTCGGAAGCTATTGAACTGAGTAATAGTAACCCATCTGCCGCCGTGGAAGTTCTGGCCGCTTTGGAAGCTTCTTCAAACTCACGGGAAGTGAGTCCGACTAGAGGTCAAGAAACAGTAATTCCATTGCTAACGCATCCTGAAGTTTCGCTTCAGCTTGCAGCAGCGCGCTTGATTGGAACCTGGAAGTTGACGGAAGCCATTGATGATATCGAATCCACCATTTCCAACCGTGATACAAACAAACAAGTATTAGCGGAAGCAGTGAAGGCTTTGGTGAAAATGGGCTCCCGAGGCTCTAGAAGTGCTTTGTCGGATCTGGCTAATTCTGAGTTGCCGGTTAACACACGAATGTCCATTGCCTCCGGTTATGCGTCCTCGGATCCTCGGCAGGCGGTGTCACTGGTCGTGAAGCTGCTGGAAGGTTTGGGGCCTGAAGATGATGGAACTCCGTTGGTTGTTCCGTATTTGGAGAATCAAAAGTTTCCCGCCATTTTGGCCAAAGGTTTATCTGGGAGCAGTTTAAACACACAAGCCGCAACTATCCTGCTTCGTCGTGCAAGCACCGCCTCTATCGATACGTCCGAACTGCAAGCTGCCTTGCAAAAAGCTGCTGGTATAGAACCCGTGAACCAGGCGCTTTCAGAAGATGAAATGAAGGCCATGATTGATATGGTTGAAAATGTAGGCGATCCGGCTCGCGGAGAGCAGGTTTATCGCCATCCGAACTTGCTGTGTGCTGCTTGTCATGCCATCGGCGGTGCTGGAGGAACTCTAGGGCCGGACTTTACCAGTATTGGCGCAAGTGCTCCGGTGGATTATCTAATCGATTCGCTGCTTCAGCCTCAGAAGCAGATAAAGGAGGGTTACCATGTGGTGATGGTGACCAAAAAAGATGGTACGATCGCCGCTGGAAGATTAGCCTCCGAAAATGACACTTCAGTTACTTTACAAGACCCTGCCGATCAATTGATCGAAATACCGAAGTCCGTCATCGCCTCTCAAGAGATAAGTCCTATTTCGCTCATGCCACCAGGACTTACCGCATCGTTGCGGAAAGATGAGTTCGCCGACCTTGTGAAGTTCTTATCCCGTCTCGGTAAAGAAGGAGATTTCAATGTTACTCCTAGCCGCCTAGTCCGAACTTATCGATATCTGGATGATAAAGGTGGTGATAAGGGTTATGAGGACATGATTCGTCACAGTCCCTTTGAATTCGTTGCTTCGGATGATCCGAAACTTTTGTGGGTTCCCACTTACTCAATGGTGGATGGACAATTGCCCTTGTCTGATTTCCCGGCGATTCGCCAGGTCGGTAGGGAGGCGTTTCATTATTTGCATTTTTATCTCGATGCGAAAATTCCGGGAGATGCTGTTCTGAAATTCAATGATTCCGAACAGCTAGTTCTTTTTGTTGGCAGTGAAGAAGTTGAAAAAGTAATTCCCGCAACACGCGTCACTCTCAAGCCTGGAGTGAATAAAATCACAGTTGCAATTAACCAAAAGCGTTCGGTTCAATCGCTTCGTATCGAAGTTCTGGATGCATCCAATTCGGCAGCGCAAGTGCAAGTCGTTCACGGTAAGTAATTCCAAACTCATAGTAAAATGCATAAGAAGTTCTACCTTTTCCTGATAGCTTCTTTCCTATTCGTTTGTGTTGGCGCTTACTCGGCTCCTTCACAGGATCAATTAAACAAAGTAAAGGAGGCAGTTCAATCCTTGGTCGATTTGGGAAAGCTGGTCGGTGCTCAATTGGCCATGGGTCAAGGCGACCGTTCTTTGCTGAATGAGAACTTTGGAGTTCGTTCAATTGACGACGATACGCCGGTTGATTCTGAAACAATGTTTTGTATCGGCTCTTGTTCCAAGCCAATCGCATCCGCGGTGGTGATGACCCTGGTTGATGACGGTACTCTGGTTTTGGATAAAGGGATCGATGGCTGGCTTTCGGCATTTGGTTCCCTTAAGACGACCAACGGAAAAACTGCCCGGGTGCCAACCCTGGCTGAACTACTGAGTCACCATGGCGGCATCTACTCTCAAAAAAAGAGAATGACTAAGCGGCAGTCTAAATGGATTCGTGATTTTACATTGAACCTTGGGGAAGCAGTAGACGGTATTGCCAAGGAACCTTTATATGCAAAGCCAGGCGACGAATACGCTTACAGCGGTGCTGGCTATTGTGTGTTGGGTCGTGTTGCTGAAGTTGCCACGGAAAAATCCTTCGAAGCACTGTTACAATCGCGTATGTGCGAACCACTCGAGTGGACTCACACTTCGTATTTTCCATCGAGCTCGAACAAGAACGTAGCCTCTGGTTCAGTGAACGGAAGTATAAGTAAATCCACTCCTCATTTGTCTGAGCCATTTAATCTGCCTTTGATTGGCGGCAGTTTGTATTCCACAGCTGCAGATAGTGCAGTCTTTCTTCAAGCCGTTTTGAAGCAGGCGACCAAGGGCGATGAAGTTCTGATGAGCTCTAAACAGTTTGAGTCCTACACGACTCCCTATAGTGAAAAGAGTGGCTATGCATTTGGCTGGAATCAATTGAAGGCGAATGGAAATGTATTCGGCCTTGGGCATTCCGGAGCCTTGGCTTCAAGTCGTGCCTTGTTCCAGATCAATCTGGAGTCTGGTATTTATCTGGCGATTCTTTACACCGTTTCTGATCCAGGTCAGTCAATAGAAGTAGGTCAGGCATTGAGCCAGGCATTCGGACCAGTGATTGCTCCGTGACCTACTCCAGAATGAGGTAGAGATTTGTAGCCATGGTCTCACGGCCATGGCTACGTTTTTGAAATCAACATCAGTCTCTCGGTCTCTGCACAGGAATCTTGTCCTCGTAGATTTCCCAATTTGTAAGAAGCTCCTGCACCACTGTATTGCCCACCCGAAAGGCTGCCTCCAACGATTCATTGAAAGCTGAAAGCGAAGCTCCACGTTCTCGAGCCAGACTCTCGGCTGCCGTCATGCCTGGAGAGGGCATGGTGTAGTTGGCTGCCGTGCGGAGGATCATCACTCGGTCATAGTCGACCATACCTGCGTTATCCAGGTTCTTCAGTGACTGTAAAGTCCCGCTGTCCTCCATCGCTTTCGTAGTAAAGTTGCCCTGACCTTCAGTCCAGAATTCGACCCAGTCGTTTCCGAACTCGGTCATCTTTTCGCCGTGCCAGAAAGTGGAATCACTTATATGGCTGCCGATTAATACAAAAGGTTTCTTTTGCGCATTGGGGTAGCCCACATACTCAGCCCTACGTTGGACAAGCTCCGGTCGATCGAGCAACTGGACATCCTTCGTTAACCCATATGATCATTGAAGCAGAGCATGGTTGAGCTTGAAAAACTGACTTGGATTCACTGGTTCTCCATTACGGTCGTAAGGTCGGGGTGATCGTAGCGGCGTATAACCGGTTTTCCAATCATCAGGAATCTCGCGTGCATCAATTTCGTGAGCCAGGCCACCATCGACTACGTAGTCCGTCCAGACTGCGCTCCCCATGGAGCCGTCGTTCGGATCGATACCAGAAATGCCAGCGACGAGCCAGTAAGCCTTACTAAAATCGAATCGGGGATCCAGTCCCAATGCCATAACCGAGGCAGCAGCGTTTGACACACCCATGTTGGTTGTAATGAGAATCAAACCTTGTCCATTGGTATAAATATCCGATTGTCCAGCGGGAAAGGGAAGGCGTGTGTTAAGTTTCAGTCGCTCTTCCCACAATTGTCGTTCACCGGGGCGCTCTCCTTCATGCTCGAACATGGTCAGCACAACAACCTTTACCGGAATCTTTGAAGCTTTATCAGAGCAGCCACAGCTTAGGCTGATGAACAAAAGGAATGGAAATAAGAGGATTGGTTGCTTCAACTTGTTCATAGCGGTTCGGAAATGTTATGGGTGTACACTTCCCGGTGGTTAAATGGATATGTAACAGCCCAACGGTCGCGAGCAAGCATGCTCCTGCAAAATTACCCCCGCGGACTCCAAACGGGATCGATCATTTCACCATTCACGGATTCCCAGGCTTTGATCATTTCCTTTAATTTGCTGGGATTGGAGGATGCCAGATTGTTGGATTCGCTGATGTCGGTGGCAAGATTGTAGAGTTCCCAATCGTCCCCTTGGCCGCGGCCAGGATTGCGTAGCAGTTTCCAATCGCCGACTCGGATGGCGGTCCGTTTCTCGATTCTCCAGAAGAGTGTATCGTGAGGACGGCTTTTATTTTCGCCGGTGAGGTAGGGGATGAGATTCACCCCGTCGATGATTTTCCGTTTGTCCAATTGGGCATTGGCGATTGCCGCTGCCGTGGCAAAGATATCGAGTGAGATCACAGGATGCTCGTAAACAGCCCCGGCAGGAATTTGACTTGGCCATTTTGCCATAAAGGGAACCCGATTTCCCCCTTCGTACACGCTTCCTTTTCCTTCGCGCAGGGGCAGATTACTGGAAGTGAGTTCGCGAGTGGGGCCACCGTTGTCGCTGATGAAAAATATGAGCGTATTTTCTTCCATGCCTTTCTCGCGGAGCTTGGCAAGGATGGCTCCCACGCTGTCATCCAGATTGGAAAGCATTGCGGCGAAGATGCGGCGTTGAATATCCTCAATGTGCTCAAACTTTTTCATATAAGGGTCGGCACCTTGTAGTGGGCTGTGGACCGCATTATAGGGTACATACAGGAAAAAGGGTTTATCCGCATGACGGCCTATGAATGAAACGGCCTCACGTGTGAATGCATCTGTCAGGTATTCTTCTTCCTCAACTGGTTGGCCGTCACGATAGATGGGATTGTCCGCATCGTAATCCGGTTCAGTTCCACCCATGTGAGTGGAGTAAATTAATTTTTCGTCCTGGGAAATCCAACGGCCTTCACCTCCGCCAGGAAGCACTTTGCGGCGCAACCAGGTGGTCGTACTATCCGTGTAGGGCTGTGGAACGAAGTAATGACCTTCGTGAAGGAACCCAAAGAACTCATCAAAGCCGCGTCGAATAGGGTTGTATTTGGCGGAACCACCGAGGTGCCACTTTCCGAACATACCGGTTACATAACCGGCGTCGACTAACACGTCTGCGATTGTCATTTCACTAAGCGGAAGCCCTGCGTCGGGTTCTTCATTCTTCGCTCCGATCGGATTAAACTCATAGCCAAAACGTGTTTGATAGCGCCCAGTCATCAGGCCCGCGCGGGAGGCACTGCAAAACGGGGCAGTTACGTAACCCTGTGTGAATCGAACACCTTGTTCGGCCAGCGAATCAATATGGGGTGTTGGAATCTCCGGATTGCCCTGACAACCCAGCTCGCCGTAACCGAGATCGTCGGCGACCAGGAGAACGATGTTGGGAAGCTGTGCTGCCTGAAGGTTGAAGGCAAAATTCAGAAGGATGAAAAATAAAAAGCAGAACGGAGAGAACTGTAGGAGGGGGCTTTCTTTAGTCCTCCATAGCTCTTGAAGGGCGGATGGAACGCCCTGATTTTTAGGGGAGGTAATGAATTTCTTTATCATAGTGGTCGCGAACAAGTTTGCTCCTACATTTCCAACAAATTGTCTATCTACTTAAACCGTTTGTCCTCAGGATTACCTCCGCTAAGTACGTAGGCGACCAGGTCATAAATCTCCTCCTTTTCAAGCATGCCTAATAGCATCGGTGGCATCGGTGATACTTTAGAAGGGCCGATACTTTTTACCAACTTACGATCAACCGATGTTCGCTGATTGGGGTTGGTCAGGTCGGTGTTGATCTGAACGACATCTTTACTCAGATTTACGATGACACCGTGGACACTGCTACCATCGAGCATCTCAACTTGAGCGGGAACAAATTGCTCATTTATCTCTTTAGAAGGATTGATGATTTGATCCAGGAAATCATGAGGGGAATATCTACCACTTGCCCCGGTGAGATCGGGTCCTGTGTTTCCGCCTTCATTCTTAAACCTATGACAAGAAAAACAGGCGGTCGCGGCGAACATCTTACGGCCTTGGCCGAAATCTCTTCCTTTCATGTTATTGTCTGCTTCTGCCAGATCTTCGAGCGTCCAGTTGGTGAAGTTTGTGCGTCCAGATAATGCCGACATCGCCGCTTCAAGGGATGATTTGACTTCCGGTTTTCTTGCTAGAACTTCCGCCAGGTCTTTTTTCTCCTTGGCGGTGAGTGACGCTTCTACTTCTTTTCGAATATTATCGATAAAAATTACGAAACTGGCTCCACCTCGATAGTTCGCTGCTTTGAGAAACCACTCGATGTAGTCGGTGCGCAGCGTATTCGTCCAACCGGTGGTAAGCAACCGCAATGATCGCGCATACTCCAGTTGTTCTTCCTGGGTTGTTGCCGCCTTGAGTAACGCGATTCCCTTTGATGCTGTGCTGGGTGCCTGGAGATAAGCCAGTGTTTCGCAAAGCAGGCGATTGGATTCCTGCGTGGAGGCAGGGAATTGTGGATCGAGTTGTTTGGTGATCTTGTTAACCAAGTCATCCCCAGGACGACCAAAACGGTTCAGGGCCACCTGGTAGGTGCGAACCAAGGCCAGTCGATTGCGTTCCGAGAGTGCTTTGTATTTAATGGTTACCAGTGCACTGAGAATCTGGTCACGCAGACTCTCGTTCACGGGTGAGTCGGATGGTACGCGGTGGAAGGGATCGATTCCTTCCACGCGAGTCAATGCCAGGAGCGCTTGAATTTGGGAACCGGAGTTTTTCTCACTCAGGGCGCGTTTCATCCAGGATTTGCTGGGCTGGCTTTCAATGGCTATTCGGGCGGCATTGCGCAAGAAGGGGTCATCGTGGTCGAGGAATGACCAGGCGGCTTTAACGGCTTTGGGGTCTTGCTTTCCATGGAAAACTTCCAGGTTTGCCCGAAGGTCGCGCGCTTTCTGGCTACCCGTTTTTGCGTTAACCGGTGAAGTGTCCTCCTTGCCGGTGTAGGTCACCCGGTACAAGCCGGACTGCACCCTGCGGCCACCGATGGCAAAATACATCGCTCCGTCGTTCGGGTTGATGATCATGTCCGTCAAAGGAAGAGGAACGCCGGAAATGAAATCTTCCTTTTCGCCGGTGTAACTGGAACCCTGGGGATGAAGATTGACGGAGTACAATTTGCCCCAGCTCCAGTCCATGATGAAGAGAGCCTTCTGGTACTTGGCCGGGAATTTTGCTCCGTAACCAAAAGTTACTCCCGTAGGAGAACCTGCCCCGATATTCACTGAGGCAGGTAAGCTGTCTGCATACCACTCAGCCCATTTGCCTGTGCCATTTCTCCAGCCATAATCCGAGCCGCTTACAACATGGTTCACACGGGTAGGGCGATACCAGGGTGTATTGAAATCATATTCCATGTCCGCGTCGTAGGTGAACAGCTCGCCATCAGCATTGAAATCCGCATCGAAAATATTACGATAGCCCATGGAGTAGTTTTCCCAGTGTTGTCCATCCGGTGAAACTTTGTATATGATTCCAGCAGGTGCTAGTCGGGAACGGTTGTGACCACGTCCGTCGGGCATGCGGGGGAGGAGATGGTCTTCGCCAAAATTTGGATTTGGACGGGAGACATCGACTTTGGTGGGTTCAGCGTTGTTCCCACAGATCAGGAAAATGGATTTTCCATCGGGCGAAAGTTTAACCGCGTGTACACCGTGGTCTCCTCGTGAAGGAATCTGGCGAAGCAGCTCTACATGATCCAGCATGTCGTCCCCATTGGTATCGGTAATTCGATAGAGACCGGATTTAGTACTGTCCTCGTAATCATTAACCCCAACGTAAAGTGAGTCGAAGGCCCAGAGCATCCCATTGACTGCGCGAATGTTGACCGGGATTTTTTGAATGCTGTTTGGATCGAGTGGCATCCCTTTTCTGGGAGCAGGGAAGCGGTAAAGACTGCCATACTGGTCGCTGGCGATGATGCGGTTTTTCCCGTCAAGTCCGAGGTTCACCCACGAGCCTTGTTCCTGGCCGGGAACTGAATAAAGCAGTTCCACCTTAAACCCGGCTGGGGCGGTGATGTTTTCGATCGGGGTCGCCCGGTTTTCATTGATGGCCAGGCCTTCCTCAAGTTCTTCCTTTGCGGCTGGGGCAGAAGAGGCAGTTGGGGCACCTAGGAATGCCTGTAACCCTGCTCGGCTTTCTGCTCCACGATTTAGGTTTTTCAATTCAACGTCTTTAACGAAGACCGTCATGTCAGGACCACGGTGAAGTTGAAATCCAATTGCACCCGATCTTGACGCGGTTGGATCACGATCGTTTACGTCAACTGTGACGACACCATTGATTTTATGGATACTACGATTTCCGACAGCGATAATTTCGTAATCATTCCACTCGGCCAGGTTGAAGCTGGGTTCGGCCGGAAAGGTGTCGGTCACCTGTGGCGTTGTTTTACCTTTGGCGTCGAGATCGGCTGGTACTGATACTTTCTGTCCTCTCTGGGCCACAATACCGCGTCCCGTTTTTTCGCTGTAATACATGCCCTGGTATTCCTGCTTGGGATGGATATCCATTTGTGGACCTGACAATCCAAACGGAAGATCGGGAATGGCCTGCGCCCGATACATGATGCCTGAGTTGCTTTCCCCCAACATCTTCAACTTGGCCTTAAGATGGAAATTAGTTACATCGCCGCCGCTGTAAACGAGGAAGGTATTGGCTTCCAAAGGATTTCCCACGGTTGTACCGACAATCTCCCGGTTTTCAACTTTCCAAAGCTTCGAGCTGCCTTCCCAGCTACTGAGATCTTTCCCGTTAAACAGAGATTTGAAATCTGATTGGCCACTGGCCAAAGTGACACAGACGAGAACGGTAAACAAGCTGACCGGAACCATTTTCAATAGTCCTGATAAGCGTGAGATGGAAGAACGATGAATCATAATTGAGTGTAGAAGAATTGGAACGCCTCAAAGGGTAGAAGAGGCGTAGCGAAAAACGTGCTTATGTTGATTGAGGAAGTGGCGAGTTGTTGCAAGAAACTTTAGGTTCAGATATTTACCTGACTGTCCGAACGGTGTTTTCCGAAAATCTCAATCGGCACAAATCAGCTCGGCCCGGGCCAGGTCGAAATGTCCGGCCTGTGCCAGGTCGATATGTCCGGCCTGTTCTTAAAGGTCAGGTGAGAGAGGAATGCCAGATGTTAATAAATGGCGTTTGAATGTTACCGTCAGTTCCCGAATCAGTTTTGCGATATCCAATTTAAGCCTTTTTCTATCCCACTGCAGTCGGAGAAAGTTCAGAGGAAATTCCTACACGGTAACCTTGGAATTTTTAAGAATTTTCTGAAAGGAAATCGAAGGAAGCGTGAGTATGCCGTGCGGACCTCTTGCGGTCAGGTTCATCAGCATTTCACGGACGGAGCCATAAAGGATCGATGGGGCTGTGACTTCCATTAAAAGATTTCGTTTTTCTATTGGAAATGATGCATGAAAACGAAACCTGCCTTGGACGGCTATCGAACCTGTATAGGCGATAGCTTTTTCTGGTTCCCCAGTGGATAGTGATCAGTTGGGTGGGTGGATGTCTCTCGGTTGTAAATATATAGCCTTGCTTGTGAAGCTCTTTGAAAATGCCGCTCACCATATCCTCTGCAGGCGGTTCCTTTTGGTGGCCATAGGCGGTTCCCAGGTTGTTGAACCCATAGAACACCCCATCGATATAAACGGGATTGTTCGGAGTAGGCAGACCTACTTTTTTACCCTCAGCGGTTAGGTCCGTGTTGATGATGACATTCAGTTCATTTTTAAACAGGTCACCGAAAATCCCGAAAGCGGACGGGCTGATCAGGAATGCAGCGACAATGATTATACTCAGAGTGGCGTTCGTTGACCGGGAAAATGTTTTGTTGGGAGCCGTTTGCATGGAAATGTTTAAAAAGATAAGGAATGATCGTAGGTAAAACGAAACCGGACAAACCAATTGTTTATTCACTCAGGTCTTCTTTCTGATCAAAGGCACTCCAAAAAGCACAAAAGCCATAACGAGGCCCGCAGCTATTATTCCGTACTCTATTGTTTTTTCACGGCCTGGTTCCACTAACCCTACCGGGGAGAGAAGAATGTACACCGTCACCATAGCAATCGTCGCTAGGATCGATATAGGCTTAAAGTATTTCCAGGGGGTTATATCGACACCGTCAATGCCGCTTGTATCGATGGGCGGTTTGTTGACCGGAAAAATTTTACCAAGCAGAAACGCCAGGCCGGTGAAAGCGGTAAAGAGAATAGCCATGTAGTGAAGGTAATGGAGGTCCGGCTTTACGAATAATAACAGGGTACCGTAGACGATCAGAAAAAGGGTCAGGCAGAAATTGGCTACCTTGTGGGATACCCGGTTTGAAAAATAGCCCAGCAACATCACCATGAAGATGGGTGCGCCAAACAAACTATCGACCTTCACCATGAAGGTAAAAATGCCTTCGGGAAAATACATGATAAACGGCGCTATGATCATCGTGGCTACCGCCATCAGGATACCAAACTTCTTGCTTCTTTGAATGATGGTTCGATCATCCAGGTTTTTCCCAAAGAGAGGTTTGTAGACGTCCAACGCGAAAATAGTGACCGAACTATTCAACACCGAATTAAACGTGCTCAGGACCGCACCAAAAATGACCGCTGCAAAAAAACCGATGAAAACTTCGGGCATGATTTCGCGTATGAGGGAAGGGTAGGCGAAGTCGTTGTTCTCAAAATGATTTGGACCAAACAAGTGGAAGGCGATGACTCCGGGGAAGGCGATGTAGCAAATGTTCAGGATCTTGAAGAACGAGGCGATCATCACGCCCTTTTGCCCTTCCTTCAAGCTACGGGCACCGAGGGTTCTTTGAACAATAAACTGATTGGTGCTCCAGAAGAATAGATTGTGAATGAGCATGCCGGTGAAGAGCACTGAGAAAGGTATGCCGTCAGTAACATCGCCGACCGCATCCAGAATCTGGGTGTTTTTTGTGAGGATGGTTTGGAATCCCTGGATGAAGTTGTTTTCGCCTACTTTGTAGATGCCGATAATGAACACCATGGCGCCACCTATGAGTAATCCGATGCCGTTGAGGGTATCGGAGATCGCTACTCCTTTGAGTCCGCCAAACAGGGCGTAGAGGCTTCCAATGATTCCCAATGACCAAACCAGAATCCAGATGACGGCCTGGTTGCTGATATCCAATCCGGCGGAAATATTAAAAAGTAAGTTGATCGCGATTGATCCGCCGTAAAGTGCGACCGGCATCGCGCTTACGATGTAGGAAAACAAAAACATCACCGCGACCGTTCTGCGGGTCGACTTATGGAATCGGTTTTCCAGAAATTCGGGAATGGTTGTAAATCCTCCTCTCAGAAAAGTGGGTAATAAAACGGCGCTGAAATATATCAACGGAGGAATCACCGTAACCGTCCATGCAATCGGCGACAGATTGCCTGCGTAAACGTTGGCGGTCATCCCCGTAAAGTTGGCTGCGCTCAAATTGGTCAGCATCAATGAACCTGCAATTACCCAGCCGTTCAGACTGTTTCCTGCTAAAAAATAACCTTTTGAGGTTTTCAGGTTATCGTTGTGAGTTCGGAGGTAGGTTATGAAACCGACAAGTCCTGTGAAAAAGAAAAAAGAGAGTATGGTGCCCATGGAGAGTGGTTAATGTTTGAATGCAGCCCTTCGACTGAGCTCAGGGTAGAAAGGTTGAAGGCTGAATGTTTAAAAGTGAAGGGCTAAAAGGAAGGAGTATTTGTGCGGGACAACTGCTGGAGGAGTTGGTTTGATTTTTGCCGTGAAAGTTGATTTTGGAAAAGCGGCAGATGATTATGGAAAACATAGAGCCGGTTTCCCGAATTCGTTTTTTGAATCGCTTGAAGAAAATCGATTTATCGTTGGAGGGGAAACAGTGGTCGACCTCGGAACGGGTACTGGAAGCATTGCGAGAGGGTTGTCGAAGATGGGTTGCACAGTAACCGGAGTTGATCCGTCCCCGGCGCTCCTGGAAGTTGCCAGGCGACTCGCTGAAGGAGAGGGCTTACAAATTGATTGGTTGGATGGGACTGCGGAAAATACTGGCTTGTCAGATCGGTCAGTGGATGTCGTTACGGCCGGCCAATGTTGGCATTGGTTCGATGCGGCAAAAGCAATAAAAGAAGTAAGGAGAATTTTGAAACCTGGCGCACGGTTAATTGTTTCTCACTTTGATTGGCTGCCAACTCCAGAGAACGTCGTCTGGCACACGGAGCAACTAATTCGCGAAGTGAATCCTGAGTGGAATATGGGAGGCGGCGTTGGTATTTATCCTGATTGGTTCAGGCACTTTGCAGAGGGTGGATTTGAAAACATAGCGAGTTACTCGTACGACGAAATGGTCAGTTATTCGCATGAAGGTTGGAGGGGGCGCATCCGAGCAAGCGCCGGAATCAAGGGAAGTTTACCGGTTGACGCAGTCGCGGATTTCGATCGCCGTCATGGGGAAATGTTGAAAAAATTATTTCCTGATGATCCTTTGGATATCCCTCACCGGGTATTTGTGATATCGGGGACTATTTAAATGAAGATCAGATTTTTAGAAGAGAGCGATAGGTCACGGGTTGTTGAGATTCTCAATGAGGCCATTGGAATTGCAAACGCCACAGCTCTCACCAATCCAGTCAGCGTGGAGTCGCGTTCGGCATGGTTCGATGAACACACCCGCGAGAAGTATCCGATCTATGTTGAGGAGGTAGATGGAGTCATTTCCGGTTGGTGTAGTATCAGTCCCTATCGAGCGGGGCGAGGTGCGTTACGATTTACTGCTGAGATTAGCTACTACGTGTCCAACGATTTCAAAAGACAGGGCGTCGCAACCAGGCTCGTGCTTCACGCAATCGAAGATTGTGGCCGACTGGGAATCAAGAACCTGTTTGGTATCCTTTTAGATACGAATGAAGCCAGTATTCGGCTGCTGGAAAAACTCGGATTCGGAAAGTGGGGGCATATGCCAAATGTTGCGGATTTTGACGGTACGGAGTGCGCCCACGTGTATTACGGCAAGCGGATTGGGTAATACTTGAATTAGATAAGGTTTTAAAAGTCCGTATCGGGTTCCTCGAAATTCATTTCCTTGATCCAGACGCTGCGGTAACGGACATCCCAACCTTCAGCTTGTAGCTTAAGTCCTCCAGGTCGATCGGTAATTCCGAAACCATTGTCGTTACCTCCATCAAGACCGGAGTTGGCACCCCCCCAGACTTTATTGATCGTCACATTCGTGTGCACTTTTTGTCCGTTGAAATATACACTTACAATTGGCTTCTCGCTTAGCTTACCATCCTTGAAGCGGGCGGCACGGAATTGGATGTCATAGGCGTTCCATTTGCCGATTCCGTTATAAGCGTGGTAAGGCGACTCCGTTTCGTTGATCACAGCACCCATGCCATGTTTCGTTTTGTCACCATCCAGGACTTGAATCTCGTACCGGTTTTGAAGGTACACACCGCTGTTGCCTCCTTCGCCGGTGATGAGAAACTCAACATGTACCCGTTTGTCTCCATACTTTTTTTTGGTAACGATATCGGCGCTTCCATACTTACCTCCTGCAGCAGCCGGGTCTTTGGCACTAATTGCCGGACCACCATCAACAGGATCTTCGGAGTCCAGCCACTTGATGGGCATTTCAGAATTAAAGCGAGGGCCTTCCCAGTATTCCCAATTGGCAGTGAGTGACTCGCGTGTTCCATCGAGAAGCACCTCCGCGCCCACAAGAGGAACTGCTCCAACGCCGATGTAAGACTCTGGTGAAGTATTGTGGTTTTCTGATCCTTCTTTGGGTGCCGAGCATCCAATTAAGGCAATGCTAGCTACAATGGAAAGTATGGAAAGCTTAGGGAGGTAATTTGTCATAATTGCGTGATTAGAAGATTGATAAAGTATCCTAGCTGGACTTGCCGATACAGTAAAGGGTGCTTGCCGTGCGGACGTATAGCTTGTCTCCGTAGGGAACAGGAGTCGCAATAACGGCTTCCCCCATGTTGTTTTCTGAAAGAACTTCAACGCCATCCTTATTCAGTTCACAAACAAACACTGTGCCGTCATCTCGACTACAAATCAGACGGTTTCCAGAAATAATGGGGGATGCAAAGTACTTCGCTGCTGTTCTGGGTAGCTCGCTTGTCCAGCGGATATCACCCGATTCTATGTCAATTGCTGTGAGAACGCCACGGTCGTTTAAAATAATGGTCGAATCTCCGTGAATGGTTGGAGAGGGGACATCAGGTCCAATTTTTTCTATTTCCCACAATCTTGATTTACTGGTGATATCTCCCTTCCCAGACATCTTAATTGCGGCAACAGCGTAACCTCTACCGTAAGGGACGATTGCTATGTCACCCACAATAGTATGCGAGGCAATCGTTCTCCAGTTTTTGTGGTCAGTCGGATTGAAGTCACCGCAGGTCCAGATCGCTTCACCGTTTTTAAGGGAATGCCCACTTAATTGGTCGGCGCCCCACACAATAAGTTGTCTTTGACCATCTACTGTAGCGATAAGTGGAGTTGTGTAGGCGTCATTGGATTCCGTGTTGGCACCAGTAACGCGGTCTACTTTCCAAATTTCTTTACCGGTATCTTTGTCCAGAGCCACAACATAGGTTTCCGCTTTTTCACCACTCCGACGCGCTAGCTGCTGCATAACCGCGATAAAGATCTTTCCGTCCTCGAGAACCGGCGACGTTCCGAGATCCCACCATTGGCTGGTGATGCTGTATTCTTTTTGGAGGTTTTTCTTCCAGATCTCCTTCCCCGAATGGCTGAATTTAGCCAAAGAAGCAGATTTGAAATAAACATAAATACCACTGTCGTCCACAACTGGACTGGGGTTTGCTCCTGTTCCCTGCCTATGACTTCCTTCCTCACCAATTCCGATTTGGGTCTCCCATTGTTGTATTCCGTCCAGATTCAATGCAATCAGGGTATCCATTCCATTCTTCATACTGGTAATATAGAGTGTGTCCTTCCATATAGCCGGGGTAGAAGTGCCTTCTCCAGAGATCTCCATCGACCAGACTACGTTCTCGTTATTGGAAAACGTGTTTGGGAAAGCCTGGTGATCTGTTGACAGATTGTTGTTAGGCCCTCGCCAGTTGGTCCACTCTGCAGAAAGTGAAGTTGAGGCGAAACAAAGGAGGATTAGGGTGTGTCTCATGCTCATGATTTAGATTATGTGATTTTGTAGCTTCACGGAAGTATTGTGCATTTTAGGTTATTTCAATCTTGGAGTGCAGGCAAAATCCTACTTTATGTGTTTCCTTTAATTTCGTTAAGCCCAAGAAATCTACAACAAAACAACAAACTCGTTACCTTTTTAAGTAATCCTACGTTACCCAAGATTACTCTTTTGTAATATGTCCTTAAAACGCCTAACCATAACTATCTCGTCAGTATTAACAGCGAGTTCCTTCGGACTTTTTTCCCAGGAATCTGCTGGTGGGATGGATACTGTTGAATTGGATCAGTTTGAGATCCGATCGGAGTTTTCAATTGAAGACCTCAATGTGGATCTGTCCCGGTCCGTTTTAAATGAAAATGTGCTCGATATCTATGGATCCACCCAATTGCAGGATCTTTCCGGCTTGGCGCCCAATCTGGCTTCCATCAACAGTGATACCCGTGGATTTGGTGACATTCTCTCCATGCGTGGAAGCGCCAATTCCATCTTTTTCGGCTCTCCTTCAGTTGGGTTGTACGTAGATGGGGTTCCGGGAGGATCTGTTTCTACTTATCCTGGTGAGTTGGTTAATATTTCCAGCATTTCGATACTATCCGGCCCGCAATCAACACGTTTCGGGCGAAACGCTTCCTCAGGGATGATCGACATTAGAACCCGCCGCCCGGGTTCGGAATCTCGCCAGGCGCTTCAACTTGAGTACGGATCCTACGAGTCAATAATCATCAAAGGATTATCGGACGGACCTATCAGTGATTCCGCGGCATACAGCGCCTCGATCGGTTACAACGCACGCGATGGTTATATCGACAATGTGGTTTCTGGCAAAACCGTGGACGACAGAGAATCTTTGAGTGGCCGTCTGAACTTCTTCATGAATCCATCCGACGACCTGGAACTGCGGTTTGGCATCTTTGCGGAATCGATCAATGATGGCGCTACTCGTCTGAGTTCGTTGTTTAGTCCCGATCCCTATGAAGTGTCTTCGAATGTGGAAGGTATCACCGAGCTCGATCGTATGCAGCTCAACTTTCAGCTCACAAAAGCGTTCGATCAAGGAGAACTTACAGCAACGACTTCCTACCAGGATTGGGATCTTGATCCCAACCTGACAGATCTTGATTTGAGCTTCTTCGATTTTGGATTTTCAAAAGTCAGTCAGGACGAAGAATTGTTTAACCAGGAATTTCGATTTATTTCGGACTCTGATTTGTCATCAATCCGCTGGACCGCAGGCTTATTCTTCATGGATTCTGAAACCAATGGTGATGCGACCCGTCAGTTTCCAGTTCCGGCGGGAGGGTTCATCCCACCCGGATTTGTTTTAACTGAACAAACGATCTTTGAGATCGAACGGCAAAATATAGCAGCTTATATCAATGCGGATACGACGCTTTCTGACAACGTGGTACTCAACACCGGCCTCCGATTTGAAGAAAACCAATCTTCGATTGTGAGGACCAAGGTCTCTACTAATAATTTCAATTTCCCAGGTCCACCTGAGCCAGGGGTGAATGATTCACAAAGTGAAACCAAAGCCGCTGGAACAATCGGGCTAACCATTACAACGACCGATTCCTTAGATTTTATCGTACGTTCATCCATATCGCATAAACCTGAAGGCTACAGCGGTTTTACGTCCAATCCCGTTTTCACACGGTTTAACTCCGAAAAACTTTGGTCCAATGAGCTGGGGATCAATTTCACCTCTGAGGAAAATCGGGTGAGCGGATCCCTCATGGTATTTCGAAACGACACCGACGATTACCAATACGAGCGCACGGTTCCATTTTCAACCGACTTTGTAGTTATTAATGCGGAGAAAGTTTCTTCCGACGGTATTGAAGGCAAACTGGTGTTCAATCCAAGCCAAGGGCTCTTCTTCGATTTTCAAGCGGGTTATACCAATGCGGATTTCGAAAAGCATCTTGATTCGATGGGTGTTGATGTTTCTGGAAATAGCGTGCCCTTTATCCCTGAATACACAGTTCGCACGGGTGTGCGTTTCGAATTGGAAAACGGATTATTTGGAAGTTCTTCCTATACGGCTTATGGTAATACCTATTACGACGAACTAAATCAGGAAAGATTTTCACAGTCTTCCTTTGGCATTTGGGATGCTCAAATCGGATATCGTCATAACAATTTTTCCATCGCTGTTTACGGCCGGAATTTGGCTGAAGAACACTATTTCCAGTTCATTAATCCCGAAATTCAAGCCGGAAGTCCAGGTGCTCCACAGAGATTTGGCTTGCGCCTTGATCTCATATTTTAATTCCTTTGATTGAAGTTTCCGTGTTTTAACAGTAGATTCGGTAACCCTTATTAACTCCCTAAGTTATGAAAATGCGTATGCGTTGTCTCTTTCCTCTAGTTTTCCTCGCAATGGTTTTATCCTTTGCCCAGGGCTTTGCTGCCAATGGGTGGCTTAATTGGCGTGGTCCTGATCAGAATGGAAATTCGCCGTCTAAAGTCTCACTTCCGGATTCGCTCGACTTGGAAGGAAAAGAACATCGCTGGACCTATCCGGTTCGTGGTGCGGGAACACCCGTAGCGGCGGATGGCCGTATTTATGCGTTTGGATTCTATGGTGAGTTTGAGGATGTGGAAGAGACCTTGCTCTGTCTCGATGCAGAATCCGGAGAAAAAATCTGGGAACACCGATTCGCCGATTACATCAGCGACATCGTGTATAACCGCTATGCCATTGGCGCTCCGACAATAGATGCGGAAACCGGCAATGTGTATGTGAAATCAACCAACGGTTTGGTCATGGGTTTTACCAAGGATGGCAAGTTGCTCTGGGAGCATTCCTTGATGGAGGAATTTGGCATGTTAACCTTTCCCAATGGAAGAACCGGTTCGCCGGCTCTGGATCGTAATCTTGTCATTGTCGGCGGTATAACGGCTAACTGGGGTGGCGACGGCCCGGCCCGCAACCGGTTTTACGCTTTCGATAAGCGCACCGGCGAACTGGTTTGGTCTAGTACTCCTGGAGTGAGTCCTATCGATAGTTCTTTTGCCAGCCCTGTATTTGGCGACCTCGGCAATCAACGTGTGTTTTATGTTGGAACGGGTTGCGGAAACATCGTCTGTGTGAATGCCCGTACCGGTGAGTCTGTCTGGCGTTTCCAATTAGCTATAGGCGGTGTCAATTCAAGTGTGGTTTTGGTTGGAAAAGACGGTTTGATTGCTGTTCATGGCAAGGAGAATGTTGATACCACCGCGAAGGGCCGACTGGTTCGTCTTAAAATTCCTTCAGAATATCCTGACAATTTGCCGTTGGTCCTCGGCACAGAGTCTGAAGTGTGGCGCAACGATGAGCACGTGGCGTTCACCAGTTCACCGACCTTGGTTGGAGACCGTGTCTACACCACGATTGCGACTGGAAGTTTACTTGCTGTGGATATAGAGACTGGAAAGACGGTTTGGAACCAGAAGCTCGCTCCTGATCAACTGCACGCATCTCCTACTTATGCCGACGGAAAACTCTACGTTCCCATGATGGATGGAATGACCTACGTCCTGAAGGACGGCGGAGATTCTGCTAATATCCTCAGTGCCAACCAAATGGATTCCAACTGCTTGGGTGCCCCAGCGGTTTATAACAATCGGGTGTATGTTTTTTCCAAAGAAGGCCTGCATTGCTTTGGAGATAAAACACTGAAAAAAGTAAAATACCCGAGTCCCGCCAAAACAATCAAGCCCGGGAAAATTACCCAAATCCAGTTGGTTCCTTCCGAATTCGCACTCGGTTCTGATGACGAGCAAAGCTTTACCGTCTATGGATTGGACGCCAGTGGACGCAGGGTCAAAGACCTTACCTCCGAAGCAACTTTTGCGATGTGGAATCCTCCCACCGCTCCTCGACCCTCCGAAGTAGATGCGACACTTTCAGGTAACCGGTTGACCCGAGATGGGCAAGGCAAGCTGAGCACTGGAAGCATCCAAGCCACTGTGAATGGCATGACCAGTGTCAGTCGTGGTCGTGTGGTTGCCGGGAACGGGTACTCCGAAGATTTCGAAGAAACCAAACTCATTCTAAAGGACAAAGACGGTGTTGCCGTTTCACCTCCGCCGGGCAGCTGGCTGGGAGCGGGCCCGAAATGGCATGTCATGGATCAAGACGGAAATAAAGTCGTCGCTTTCCGTTTGGAGAATTTGCTTTGGCAAAGAAGTATGAACTTCATCGGTAAGTCCGATATGAAAAGTTATACCCTTGAGGCGGATGTAATGACTGACGGCACACGACGTGTGATGTCGACCGTAGGCCTGGTGAATCAACGTTATGTAATCGCGCTTTCTGGTAACCAGCGTCTGTTGGAAGTTTCCAGTAATCACGAACGAGTTAAAGACTCGGTTCCATTTTCTGTTAAAGCAAGCACCTGGTATCACTTGAAAACGCGTGTCGATACCAATGCCGATGGCAGCGGAGTGGTTCGTGCGAAGGCCTGGGAGAAGGGAACCCAAGAACCGGACTCCTGGACTATAGAATCAAAGCAGCCGAAAGTACACCTTCGTGGTGCACCCGGTGTATTTGCTTTTGCACCTCAGAGCTTAAAGCGTGTCTTCATCGATAACATTTCAATTTCCAGCAAAAACTAAGAGACCCTAACCATGAACCTGAAAAAATCATACTTAGCATTTTCCTCCTTATTAATAGCCGTTTCCGCGCACGCATCCGATTGGCCAACCTGGGGCGGGTCTTCTGATCGTAACATGGTAACGGAAGCAACAGGTATTCCAACTGAGATAGAAAGTGGCGATTACATCCCCAAAAGTGAGGAGATCAATATGGAAACCACCAAAGGTGTGAAGTGGGTAGCAAAGCTCGGTTCACAAACCTATGGCACTCCGGTTGTTTCTGGAGGAAAGATCTTCGTTGGAACGAATAATGAATCTCCACGAAATGAATCACAAAAGGGTGACCGTGGTGTTTTGATGTGTTTCGACGAGAAAACAGGCGAATACCTCTGGCAGTTGCTGATCCCAAAATTGGGCGCAGGTAAAGTGAGTGACTGGGAGTTCGTTGGGCTTTGTTCATCCCCCGCCATCGAAGGGGAGCGAGGATGGATTGTTACCAACCGCGGCGAGGTTCTTTGTTTCGATGTCGAAGGTCTGGCTAACGGCAACGACGGAGAATTTCAGGATGAAGCGAAGTTTTATTCAGAGACGCCCGGTGGCACAGTAAAATTGAACGACAAGGATGCGGATATCCTCTGGGTAGTGGATGCTCGCGAACAGCTTGGAGTTTTTCCTCACAATGTTTCCAGCTGTTCTCCTCTTATTTACGGAGATAAAATATTTGCCGCCACCTCAAATGGCGTTGACTGGTCTCACAAAAATATTCCTGCACCTTTTGCACCTGCCTTGATCGTTATGGATAAAAACACCGGCGAGTTGTTGGGTGAGGAAACCGCAGGCGTATCGGAAAGAGTGTTGCACGCAAGCTGGAGTACGCCCGCCATTGATGACGTAAATGGAAAGCCCATGGTCGTATGGGGTGGGGGAGACGGATGGTGCTATGGATTTGAAGTTGAGCCGGTCATGCATGAAGACGGTTTCCCTGCGATGAAAGAGATTTTCCGCTACGATGCCAATTTGCCAGAATACCGTTTTAAGGACGGCGAGCCGATTAAGTATGCCACCTATGATGGCGCCAGTGAAATAATAGCCACGACCATCATCCACGACAACAAAGCCTACATGATAACCGGACAGGATCCTGAGCATGGCGATGGTGTTGGTAGAGTAAGTTGTATCGATTTATCTAAAACCGGAGATATTTCCGGTCAGGCGATTTGGACGAATACTACGATTGGGCGCTCCATCTCAACAGCAAGTATTGTGGATGGATTGCTGTTTCAAGCAGAATACGACGGCGATATTCACTGCCTTGACGCGCTCACGGGTGAAGAGCTTTGGGTGCATGAAACGAATAGTAGAATCTGGTCCTCCACCATGGTGGCTGACGGTAAGCTATTTATCGGCAACGAAGATGGCGAGTTGGTTATTCTAAAAGCTGGTCGCGAAAAAGAACTGATCGCTGTTGTCGATTTTTATACACCTATTTACTGTAGTCCGATTGTTGCAAACAATACCTTGTTCGTGACCACGCAAACGCACCTCTATGCCATTGGCAAATAGAGTAGGGCTCATCATTTCTTCTCTAACCGTCTCCCCATTACTCTATGTCCAAGAAAATGCTAGTATTCGGCTATTTGGTCCTGCTCTTCTTTTTGCATCAGGACTCATGGCTAAAAAATGATGGTACGTTGGTGTTCGGGGTTTTGCCCGCAACATTGGCCTATCATATGGGCTTTGTTATTGCAGCTGCTGTTGGGTGGCTACTTGTGATCAAGTTTGCCTGGCCGGAAGGGCTGGATGGTGAACCCGATTCTGAAAACCCTGGTGATGGAGGAGCTGGCTCATGACTCAGGTTGTAATTATTTGTATTTATTTGGTCATTCTCATTGGCCTAGGGGTCGTTAGCAAAAAGTTCTTTAGAGGTGGTGCGGCTGATTTCTTTGTGGCCAGTCGCTCTATTGGACCCTTTGTCCTTTTCATGTCAGTCTTTGGAACGACAATGACCGCATTTGCCATGGTCGGAAGTACGGGCGAAGCTTTCCACCTGGGTGTTGCTACTTTTGGTAAAATGGCCTCGTCCTCAGCCTTGGTCCATTCTGCGGTTTTCTTTTTGATTGGGCTACGCCTCTGGTCTCTGGGTAAGCGTAATGGCTACATGACCCAGATCGAACTTTTCCGGGACCGGTTTGAAAGTAATGGATTGGGCTACTTGTTATTTCCCATTTTGGTTGGCCTTATCATTCCCTATCTCCTGGTAGGTTTACTAGGTGCCGGTTCATTTATCGGGGGAGTAACCCGCGGAGCTTTTCCCGATGTGTTTGCCTCAACCGGAGGTGCAGTTCCGCCCTGGCTAACTTCACTGGTTATCTGTGGCGTCGTCCTCTCTTATATATTTATGGGGGGGGTGCGATCAGCCGCCTGGGCCAATACCTTTCAAACGATCATCTTTATGGTGATGGGAGTCGTCGCCTTCATTCTCATCTCATCCAAACTGGGAGGGTTTTCTGCCGCATCAGAAATGGCCAATCCCGCCAAAGCGGTTCGTCAGGGTAACATTTCGGAGCTGCAGTTCTTTACCTATTTGTTTATTCCGCTCTCAGTGGGTATGTTTCCCCACCTGTTCCAAAATTTCCTTACCTCGAAGTCCTCGAAGAATTTCAAGTTCATGCTGATCGCTCACCCGCTTAGTATCATGGTCACCTGGATTCCCTGTATCTTGATTGGCTACTGGGCGACGGGTGCACTGATGCCCGGAACGCAAACCCCAATTATTCCGCCGGGAGCCGTTCCGAATGCGGTGTTGGGAATCATGGTCGGCAAGTTGTCGACGCCTATAATTGCCGGTCTTGTAAGTGCTGGTGTGCTAGCGGCAATCATGTCATCACTCGATTCACAATTTGTGTCTGTGGGAACCATGTTCACGAGAGACATTGTTGCGCATTCGTTTGGAAAGAATCGATTCTCCGATACAGCCATGGTGTGGTTGGCTCGCGGATTCATTTCCTTTATCGTGTTGGTTACCTTTCTCTTTTCATTGGCTGAATCGCGGTCGGTTTTCACCTTGGGGATTTGGTGTTTCAGCGGCTACGCTTCATTATTCCCTTTAGTTTTTGCAGCGATTTATTGGAAACGAGCTACAAAACTAGGCGCTTATGCTGCCGTTATTGCGACGGCAGTATGCTGGTTTATTCTTTTCAGGAATTCGGGCTATGGCTCGAATGGTGCCTACGCGGTTGGGGGAATGATGCCCGTCGTAGCAATGTTTGCTACCTGTGCTGTTACCTTGGTGGCGGTTTCGCTGGCGACCAAAGTTCCATCAGCAGACACGCTTAAGAAATTCTTTCCTTCTAAATAATTTATGAGTTCATCACTAGACGTAAACGGCGCGAATGAAGCGCGTGATGCCCGCGTGCGGGAAATTATTAAATGGCATTTCTCGCCTGAGACGGGATGCGATTACTGGCTGGATTGGGCTAGCAAATCTGATTGGAATCCGCTCGAGGAAGTAAAGTGTTTTGCAGACATTCTGAAGTTTGATCACTTTGACGACGATACATTACGCAAGGAAATGCCCGAACGCTTTATTCCAAAAGCATATGCAGGTCGTCCATACAACGTGTTTGAAACCGGTGGAACAACCGGTATGCCCAAGCAGCGTATCGGTTGGGACGATTACAAACACGATTATGAAGAATTCAGTGACCACTACAGCGACGACTTTTTCCCGAAGGGTTCCAATTGGTTGATGGTAGGTCCCACGGGCCCACGTCGCCTGCGGTTGGCGATCGAGCATCTGGCTGCCTACCGCGGAGGATCCTGTTACCATATCGATCTGGATCCTCGTTGGGTGAAACGTCTGATTGGCATGGGCGAGATTCCTATGGCCAAACTCTATCAGGAACACGTCATCGACCAGGCTTCAGCGATTTTGCGTCACCGAAATATTCAGTGTATGTTCACTACACCTAAACTTCTTGAGAGTCTGGCCGAGCGCATGTCGCTTGTGAAAGCCGGACTTAAAGGTGTGTTTGCCGGAGGAACCACGATGACCCCGCAATACGTACGCTTCATCAACGAGGAAGTCCTCGAAGGTCAGATCAATTTTGCTCCGACTTATGGAAACACTCTTATGGGATTGGCGATCAGTAAGAAGCTCGTTCCCGAGGATAACTACAGCATCACGTATTATGCTCCTGAGCCACGTGCGGTACTTCGGGTAGTTGAGCCGGATAATCCTGATGAGGTTGTCGACTATGACGAATACGGGCGGGTGGAATTGACCACCATGACCAAGGAATTTTTCGTACCACGTTTCCTCGAAAGAGATGAAGCGATTCGTCGTAAGCCTTGCGATGAATTTGCGTGGGATGGAGTAGGGGATGTTCGTCCCTTCCAGTCCGGCACAAAGACAGTGATTGAAGGCGTTTATTAATTTAACCTGAGTTTGTTATGAGCGATACGATTCATATCCCAGTCTTTCGCCTCGGAAAGGCGTACCAAAGCTTGGACACTACGGAGTTGGAAAGCGCCGGAAAGCCCATTGAAGTAAGTGTGGTTAATCCTGGAATTATCCGACGCGATTTATTGGGAATTGATAAATCCGTAGCCGCCCTCCAGGCCATTCCCTGTGAGACGCTTGCCGATTATTGTGAGAAGGCTGCGGAGCTTTTTCTAAATGGCGAACTGCCCTGGGGCATGGGCGACGAGGTGCAAAGTCCGGAAGACTATGCTGCCGCTCTTTCACTTTCTACGGGTCTCCCCCACAGCCTTTGTCGTTTAAACATGGGCAAGGTCTATGAAGCCATGGCAAACATTCGCGCTATTCTTGCTGGTCTGACCCGAGGAATGCCGCTTTCTCTGTTTGACGATGGTTATGTAAATCAGGGTGGAATCGACGTGAATTTCTTTCCTCAGACCAAAAGTCTCGGTGTTCTTCTTCCGAGTAACTCCCCTGGAGTAAATTCACTTTGGCTCCCTGCTCCCGTGCTGAAAATTCCTGTTGTTTTAAAACCAGGACGTGAAGATCCGTTTACACCATTCCGCATCATCCAGGCGATGATTGCAGCGGGGTTCCCTTCCGAGGGATTCGGTTTTTATCCTACGACGCACGAAGGTGGAAACACGCTGCTTTTCGAAACGGGTCGTGGAGTGGCTTTTGGCTCCGACAAAACGGTGAAGCAGTACGCGCCGTATCGAAGCATTCAGGTGCACGGTTCCGGTCGCAGCAAGGTGCTCATAGGTGATGATTTTATAGATAACTGGGAAGAAAACCTGGATGTCATCGTTCAATCCGTTTCCGCCAACGGTGGACGAAGCTGTATCAATGCTTCCGGTGTACTCGTTCCGAAAAACGCGGATGAAGTGGGTCATGCTCTGGCCAGGAAATTGGCAGCGATCGTGCCCCTTCCGCGCGATCATCCAGATGCCCTGGTCTGCGGCTTTGCCAACACCGACTTTGCCAAGGCGATCGATGAATTGATCGACGAGCATTTAAAAACTCCTGGTGCGGTCGATCTGACAGCTCAATACCGCGAAGGACCTCGTCTGGTTGAGAAATACGGCCAGACCTTCCTGAGCCCTACGCTCATTCTTTGCGAAGATAAGGATCATCCTCTGGCCAATACCGAGTTTATGTTCCCGTTTGCCAGTATCGTGGAAGTTCCTCAAAACGAAATGCTCGATACCATTGGTGAGACTCTGGTGGTTTCAGCCTTTACCGCGAACCAGGAATGGACTGTTGATCTGATGACAAGCACCAACATCGAACGCCTGAACATCGGTCCCTATCCGACAAACCGCGTTCAGTGGGAGCAACCTCACGAGGGTAACATTTTTGAATTCCTCTACCGACGACGTGCGCTTCAAGGGGATTTGATCACCTTGGAAAAATAGTATGGTTGATCCTTTTGTTTCCAGACCCTCACCAAAGCTCATCTTTGGAAATGGTGTCCTGAAGGAGCTCCCCACCGCTGTTCGCGAGTTGGGAGTCAAATCGGTTTTGCTGGTTACTGATGCAGGCATTGTGAAAGCTGGTCACGCTTCCACGGTGAGTTCTCTGCTCGAAAAGGAAGGCATCGGTGTTACGATTTATGATGCTGTCAGCGAGAATCCAACGGAAAGCGATGCCGCTGCATGCTGCACCTTTGCTCAAGAAATTGAGTTTGATGGATTTGTCGCCCTTGGTGGTGGCAGCAGTATGGATACGGCGAAGGCCTGTAACTTTTTGCTGACCAATGGTGGTCGTATGGCCGATTACCATGGTTATGGAAAAGCTACAAAACCGCTCTTACCTTTTATAGCCATTCCAACGACTGCGGGCACTGGAAGTGAATGTCAGTCCTATGCTTTGGTAAGTCGTGATGGTAGTCATGAGAAAATGGCCTGTGGTGATCCAAAGGTTCTGGCACGCGTGGCGATCCTCGATCCGGATATTACCGATAGTCAACCGCGTTCAGTTGCGGTTCAAACGGGGGTCGATGCTTTAGCGCATGCTCTTGAATCAGCCGTTTCCACCAAGCGTACCGAGCTCTCAACCATGTATTCGGAGGCGGCCTTTCGACACATCGTTCGAGCGATCGACGATATCGTTGATTGCAATCCTCAGGGTGATGACCGAGGTCATATGCTTTTGGGTGCTGCCTTGAGCGGCTTGGCCATTGAGAATAGTATGCTGGGTGCTGCTCACGCTTCTGCAAATCCTCTTACCTCACGGCACAATGTGATTCACGGTCGTGCGGTTGCCATGATGTTGCCCCACGTGATGCGATTTAATGCAGAAGACAAAAGATCGGCCAAAGTGTATGCTCGATATTCAAACATTTTGCAGGAATTGGATGTGAGTTCCAAACCTCTGATTGAATGGGTCAGCGATTTGACCGGAAGGATGAAGCAACTTGAATTCAATGCAGACGAGGAAGAACTCCAACAACTGGCTGAGGAGGCCGCTCAGCAGTGGACGGGAAATTTCAATCCTCGGGCCGTTTCCATAGAAGACTTTGTGGATTTGTATCGGGCCGCATTCGCGTTGCCGGAACCCGCTTAAGTTGAGAGATGATGATTGGATATTTAAATGTAGGAGACAGCTTGCTGGCGATTTCTAGATTCGAAAACCTTTGTTTCGCCAGCAAGCTGGCTCCTACAGTAACGCTTTCGAAAGGATAAGTTTTGGCCTCACCGAAGACAGTTCTATATTTGGTAGTGGTTTTTGTTCTGGTTTTCCTGACGGCTTGCGGAAAAAAAGCGAATTTGGCCGAGCCTCTCGCCGAACCTGCTCCTCCGCAAAGAGTTTCAACTACTTCCTGGTCCATGACACGCGGAGGACCTCATCTTTCGGGTCACATCGCCGAGCCGATTCCCGGACCTATGGAAATCGTGTGGACCTATACGGAAGGAAAGATGATCACCGCTGAGGCTGTTGTAACCGAGCGTCATGTATTTGTAGGGACTGAGTATGGAGAATTTTTGTGCTTCGACCGAACTACTGGCGAAGTGCTCTGGAAGTTCACATCCGACGATGCCATCACCGCGGCGGCGGCGGTAAGTGGAGAGCTTGTGTTTTTGCCATCCAACGACGGCAACTTGTATGCCCTGAACATCGAGACAGGAGAAGAAGCCTGGAGGTTCGGAGCTGAGGACAAAATAAGTGCTGCACCGATTGTTACCCCAAATCCCAATGGAGAAGGTGATTGGGTGTTGGTGAATGGATACGATGGTACCACTCGCTGTCTCAATGCCAAAGATGGCTCTAGGATCTGGAGCTACGAAACGGAAGATTTTATTAATGGATCTCCTGCAGTGGTGGATGGCAAATGGGTGGTCTTTGGTGGCTGCGATGCTCAGCTGCATGTAGTGAACCTGGTGGACGGTTCCCTCGAGCATAAGATTCCCAATGACTCTCAAATCGTAAACTCCATCGCCACATACAAGCACATGGCTTATTCAGGGAATTATGCGAACCAGGTGGTGGCTTTTGACGTGGAGCTCGGCATGATTGCCTGGGTTTACGAGGATAAAAACCTGCCGTTTTTCAGCTCACCGGGTGTAAGTGACAAACTGTTGTTTATCGGTTCGCGCGACAAACACTTGCATGCCATTGTTCAGGAAACGGGCGAATCAGCCTGGAAATTTCCAACGGGTGCGCGGGTGGAAGGCTCGCCCATCGTTTTTAATGATGGGCTTATTGCCGGATCGAGTGACGGGCGCGTATATGCCTTAAACCTCGACAGTGGTGAGGAAATCTGGAGGCTGGATCTAGGTGAAGGGTTGATTGCCTCCCCGTCGTACGGCTATGGCACACTCATCATTAGCGGAGAAGATGGAACTGTTTTTGCCCTGAAAGAGTCCGTTGATACTGCGGTTCAATAAAATTAAGCCCAACTACCATGGAAGAAAATCCTTCAGAAACAACTAAAACTGCCAAGACCTCCACGAGGGCCGGCAATTACTTTATTTCAAATTATCCTCCGTTTTCTTTTTGGTCGGAGGATCAAGCGGTTGAGGTGGAGATTGCGCTTAACTCGGAGCCGAATCCCGATGCAAAGCTGGGTCTTTACCATCACATCCCTTTTTGCCGCAAACGATGTCACTTTTGCTACTTCCGGGTCTATACCGATAAAAATGCGAAGCAGATTCAGGAATACCTGGACGGAACGATTGCCGAATTGAAATCGATGGCGGACCGTCCGTTGATTCGAGGCCGTAAACCACACTTTGTTTATTTTGGTGGTGGTACGCCTTCTTACTTGTCCGCCAGGCAGCTAGGCGATCTTACCGACCAGATGAAAGCGATTCTTCCATGGGACGAAGCGGAAGAAGTGGCTTTCGAATGTGAGCCGGGGACCTTGAATCCAAGCAAACTGACTGCGGTTAAAGATATCGGTGTCACGAGACTAAGCCTGGGTGTTGAGAATTTCGACGACCACATTTTAGAAATCAACGGTCGCGCCCACCGTGGACCTGAAGTCTTCCGGGCTTATGAAAGAGCTCAGGCTGAGAAGTTCGACCAGATCAACATCGACCTGATCGCCGGTATGCTCGAGGAGACCGAAGAGAATTGGCAGAAGAACATCGAACAAACGATCGAGCTGTCTCCCGATAGTGTAACGATCTATCAGATGGAGATTCCCTACAATACCGGGATCTATAAAGAGATGAAAGCCAGCGGCCAATTGGTGGCACCTGTGGCAGATTGGGAGACCAAACGTCGTTGGGTCAAGGAGGCGTTTGCTGCCCTGGAAAGTGCAGGCTACACCATCGCGAGTGGTTACACGGCAGTCAAGAATCCGGACAAAACCAAGTTTATCTATCGTGACGAATTGTGGAGTGGGGCAGATCTCATTGGATTGGGCGTGGCCTCCTTCTCGCATGCCGCAGGTGTTCACTACCAGAATATGACCGAGATCGAACCTTATCTCGAAGCTATAGCCGCAGGTAAACTTCCTCTCAAACGTGCCTTTCGGACCAATGAAGAAGAGCGTATGATCCGTGAGTTTATTCTGCAGATGAAACTGGGTCATGTTGAACTCGACTATTTTTCCAAGAAATTCGGTGTGAATATAGCAGAACGTTTTGCCGGGCAATTGGCTGGGCTATCCGACGAAGGCTTGCTGGCGGTTAAGGACGGCGCTGTTCTACTAAGTCGCGATGGGCTTCTTTGCGTGGACAATCTCCTCCACGACTTTTTCCTGCAACATCATCGGACGAATCAAATCGTTTAGATTCCCTGAAATACTTTTTCCCCTGATCACACGACCACTTATGAACGAAGTGATTGTTCAAGGTATGCCGGACTCGCTGCGGCATTTCATTATTGAAGAATGCGCTATTCCTGCGACGGCCTTTAAGATCCTGACTGGTGAGGAGTTACCCGAGCCTTCCAGGCAATTGATGTTTCATCTCCATGACATGACGTCGACGCTTGAGAAGTACCACAGGAGCAAGATTTACATCGATTGTTTGCAACACAAGGGCCTACCCGACATTTATCTGCGAGAGGTCTTTTTGCGAATTGCTGAAGGGAACGCCATTGTTGAGTACGGAGTCATCGCTATTGTTTTGGATAGTTTTAACCGAGATCAGCAATCCGTGATCGAAGCCGATCGCGAACCATTTGGAGGGCTTTTAAAAAAGTTTTGTATAGTTTTCGAGAGCGCTCCGGTTTGCTTTTTTTCGATATCTGCAGAATATTTGGTCGACACTCCATTCAAGGAACTGAAAGGAGAAACCTTTTATGGACGTTTTAATAAGTCGCGGATTCAACTAACAAGTGCAAGAGGCTAGAAGCTTTGTATTATTGTATGTGTGGAAGATTAGTTC
>JAQBYJ010000062.1 GCA_027622555.1 Verrucomicrobiota bacterium | reverse complement strand
CTTTTTTAATATTTTTTATTTTGAATTTTTACTCTCTAGTTTTACCTTCTAATCCACCTGAGTAGTTACCAAATATTTATTTATATAATGACATCAATTGGAAGCATTGGGTTGAGGGAACAACGCTTGATTTGAGATTAATGGTTTGCGACATATTTGGGCAGGAAGTCTTTTATGATATTGGAGACATTTGTCTGTACGGGGAAACCGAGGTTGAGGTGGACTGTATCAAGCCTGACGGACTGTGGAATGTGCTAATAAATAATGGGGACCCAGTCGACTTGCGTGGCACCGAAGAATCTTTTCCAGAAACGAGTGTAGATTTATGGGCATCGGATGTAGGTAAAGGAATCGATTCCATTTCCCTAACTTACAGAGCTCAGACAGGTACGAGTAGCTTATCAGCCTTTTTAAGTTCGAGAGACCTGGTAGAGGGCACCCATAACAGTGGCAGGTTTTCCGGAACCACATCTATAAATCGGTGTATCGCAGAAGGCATTTATTGCCTGTCACGTGTATGGATTAGAGATAAGGCAGGAAATACCTGTTCCTTCGACAATGAAGTTGAATTGAATAAATGGCTAGAAACTACGGACGGATCGATACAAACAAAGGTTGAGATTATTAATGATCGATCTGACATTTTGGCACCGATTGTTGCTAGTCCGCTCTTATTCGAACCAGCAACGGCAGATATTACCAGCCAGCCTGTAGTTTTGAATGTTACGGTGGAATTACAGGATGAAGGATGTGGTATAAGCTTTCCCAGTATAAGCCTGATTCACTGTGATGATCCTTCAGCTCAATCGCTTTTCGGATTTCTATCCCTTGATAGTGGTGACGCAAATTCTGGTATCTGGAAGGGGCAGATTAGTGTCCCATTTGGAACTACAATTGGGCAATACGCTCCTCGCCTCGAAATTACCGATCGGGTGCAAAACCGCGCAATTTATGGTGCAGCATTTTCGGGAAGTTTCTTTTTTGAAGAACGGCTTCTGTTTCCCGAAGGATCTACACTCAAAGTAGCCGTGACCAGTCAAATTCCGAAAATCGAAGACTTAACTCCTCCTGTGTTGGTCAATGGTAGTGTCGATTGCAGTTTTGATTTTGTCGAAGCGAACGGCTATGTCACTTTGACTTTTCAGGCCAGCGATCCTGAAAGCGGCATGGACCTTGGATTTGGAAGCAGTTTTGGATTCGGCCGGTTTCCTAATTCCGTTGAACTGTTGAGCCCCAAGGGCATGGCAGATCAGATAGTTCCAGTTACTATTGAGAACCTTGATTTTGAGTCACTTGATCCAGATTTTAATCCAATTTTTAGGGTTATGGTACCCTTACCGAAGGGTGTGAGTCCCGGGGAATATTGTTGGCGCATCCGATTAACCAACAAATGTGGCCTGTCCAGCACCTTCGGTTTTGGTCCAGAAGAAATTCCGTTTCCGGTCGAGTTCCCAGGATCCTGTACGATCCTCAATTCCGGTCCAGCGGATTGTACCCCTCCCATACCTGTTGAACTTACGGTTACTCCGGGGAAATTATTAGTGGGAAATGCTGCCACATTGAATGTATGCCTGCGTATCACGGACGTTGGCACTGGCCTACAGTTCGCAAACCTGGAATTACTGAATGGCTTGCCCGGCGATTTCGGATCCAGGCAATCGATATTTTCTGATGATCTGGATGATCCAGCTGTTGATGAGCGAGCCACTCAAGGAAGCACTATCAACGACGTAACTTACAAATTTGAAATTCCGCTGGACGGCGATGAATTCGGGGGAGACTTCCTATCCTTTCGTTTGAGCCTAACGGATTGTGCTCAAAATTTTCGGACATACGATTCCAGTATCTGTAATTTCAACTATACTGCCTACCCACTCCCATTTCATATCGTTCAAATCGGAACAGCAGGGAACGAAGATCCGGCAATTACCAGTGATGGAGGTGGGGAGACTGCTTCGATTGAGACGACCCAGAATCAAACGGGAGTCACAACCGTTACAGCGTCGGATACTGATTTTCCAGCTGACAAGTTGGTATTTTCAATCGAAGGAGGTGCAGATGATTCGCTGTTTGATATCGATCCAAATACCGGTGTATTGACTTTTAAATCGGTGCCTGTTTTTGGAGCTGATAATTCCTATGAGGTAATTGTTCAAGTTTCAGACCAAAACGGCGGTTTGGATACGCAGACCATCACGGTAAATGTGCTGGAGTTAGATGTAAATGATCCGCCGGTGATTGTTAGCAATGGTGGCGGAGATACAGCTACTATCATTGTTGAAGAAGGGACAGTTGTTTTAACAACATTGATGGCAACCGATCAAGACTCGGGTGATACCATGACATTCTCTATTACAGGGGGAGCCGATGCCGACCTCTTCAATTTGAATTCTACGAGCAAAGTATTGAGCTTTAAGTCCGCCCAAGCTTTTGCCTCGCCCGCAGACGCAAATGGTGACAACGATTACGAAGTAACTATAGGCGTTGTTGATAATGGCGATCCTGTGCTTATGGATAGCCAAGCGATCACAGTGAGAGTTATCAAAATTGTGGTGGATGAAAATGAATATGAAGCTTACGCCAACGAAGCTGGCGGCCCATTTCCTTCAAATGCTTCAGCTCAACAAAAAGCTATTGATTTCGATTTTGATGGTGATGGTCAAACCAACGGGGAGGAATTTGCCGCTGGTACTAATCCCAATGATGCAGACGACTATTTTCGATCCATGGTTGGCTATGATCCAGTTCAAGGATTCAAAATCGTCTTTTTCCCATACTTTCCCGATCTAAACGAATATACTTTGATGAGTGCGTTTGAGGGTCCAAATAATGACGAATCGACTTCCCTGAATATCAGTGCACAGCCGTTTGACGGAGATCCTATGATGGGTTGTTTTGTTGTTCCTCCATCTACCGGATCTTTGGAAAACCTGATATTGTTTATCAATACCCTTAAGGTTTCTCTGTAAGTAATTTTGGATTTAAATGATCCGGCCTGATCTATAAACAATCAATTTTAGAAGCTTAAAATTTTGCATCCGGACCGTTAAATCGCAGATCGTCGGATTGTTTATTGGTGTTGTATTGATACTGAGTATTTTTGAACTCTTTACTCAGCTCTTTGGACAATGCCGGATTTAAGCTTTCGAGGCCTGAAATGGTTGAAGATGTTTCACCCAGGAATGTTTGGTACTGCTCTTGTTGGTAGCGTTCTTTTGCCAGCTGCTCTTGGGATTTGCCGATTAACGGAATATGCCAACGATTCAGGTATTTATTTTCGATCTCCGAAAAATATTTTTCGGTTAAATAAATCGCTCCTGAACTGGGATCGAGTGTATCTAGGTCCTTAAGCTCCGACATCCTCATGAGCGGCGAATACAATTCGCTGATCTGATATTCTCGAAGATCCACAGTATCTAAACCCAATTCATCTTCTGGGATATCTTCGTTCGGGTCATCGATATCCAATGTGGGCACAAGCCGGGCCTCGATTGTGGCTTCTATTTCTGAAAGCTTTTGATCGATTGGTTTGAAGGGCGTTTTATTCTCAATTAGCACTTTAGGAGCTGGGTTCTCCTTAGCTTCTTCCCATTTATATTTGGATGACAGGAAGTCTGAAATCGTAGCTTCTTTGAAGCCTTCTGGATTCACAGGTTGCTCGGTCTGTCCAAAAGTGGGTTGAAGGATTAATGGAAAAAGCAGGACTAGGAATTTAGAATTCATGATTAATTCAGGTGGTAGGCGTCGCTGGAGATTTTAGAAAACCAAAAATTTACCACCTTTCAAGCTTTGGTTTTAATCATTTTGAATTATTGGTCTTTTAGATGTCAGGTTACCAGAGTTTAGAAACGTAAAATCACATCATGTTTCACAGCACTTATTAAGCCCAGAAAATTTTTGTTATACTCTTTTTTAGGCCGTTCCCTGGTGAATGGCCACTATCCCAAGCGTCATACGATGAGCGGACACTTCTGAAAACCCTGCCTGTTCCAATTCTTTGATGAGAGATTGCCTGGCTGGAAATGCTTCAATCGAATTTCCCAGATAATCATAAGCTTCAGGTTTTTTAGTGATCCATCCCGCAATTGTCGGCAGGATATATTTGAGGTAACTATAATAGATAGGCTGAAACCAGCGATAAGGTTGGGAAAATTCTAGAATGAATAGTTTACCGCCCGGGCGGAGAGCGCGACGAATATCCTTAAGTCCCTTATGCCGATTTTCCAAATTGCGTACTCCGAAAGCAACCGTGGCCACATCAACTGAATCAGTAGCTAGTGACAGATTCTGAATATCGCCTAAGGCAAAATGTATGTCTGGGGATGGTTGCCGAACCAGCCGCTTCTTTTCAGCCTCATCTAACATCGGTTGGCAAAAATCTAATCCCTGAACGGTCACTGCATTGCCAAGTTTTTTCTTAATCGCAAATGCTACGTCACCGCTTCCAGTAGCTAGATCAGCTACATCGGATGGATTGGATTGTTTCACCATTCTGACTAAAACACTTCGCCACCAATAATCCATTCCAGCGCTTAACAGGTGATTGGCAAAATCATAGCGTTTGGCTATGTCGCCAAACATACTTCTTACCGCGTCAGCTTCTGGCATGATTAGTTCTTATTTTCACCACCTTCTTTCGACTCCGGTTCAGGCTCATCTTTTCCTTTTATACTTTCCACAACCCATTTGGAAAGTTCCCCGTCTGGATCTTCAACTGCTTCCGCTGTTATGAGAAAAGTCGATTGGGCGGAATTTCTGTTAACGATTTTCAGCCCGTGTTCGTAGTCTTTGAAAAGCTGTTCGCAAATGGAATTGGTTGAACGGTCCGCCTCGATGGCAAGGTCGACTATCTTGGAACAAGCCTCTTCCGTAAATGTAAGTTCCAATCCGTGCATGTCTTGAAAGTGAGTCTTAAACTCTTCAACTCGTTTTAATAGAAACTCATTTTGTGATCCCTCATTGTCATTTAGGAGCTCGGTTAATGCTTTTCTAGGATCTTTGATTGTCTCGGCATCGACATCAAAATTGTTAATGAGCGTTGAAGACAGCTCGAACTTGAAATCGCGAAAGGTTTTTTCCAGGACTGTCATTAGACCTCGGGCACCCGTTTTTTCCCGCGCGGCTCGGTCTGCAATTTCATTAATCGCTCCATCCGTGATCGAAAAATCTATGTTATAGCCTTTGAAGTCGCGATGGTATTGGTCGAGTATACTGCCTTCTGAATTTTTGAGAATCTGTCCAAGGTCGTCGGCTGATAGAGACTCACATGCCACGCGAACGGGGAGTCGACCTATGAATTCAGGCTCGAAACCATAATCTATGAAATCCCGAGTTTCGGTTAGGTTTAAAAAATGAGAGTCATTGATTTCTTCTTCCTTTCGTTTGGAGGAGAATCCGATCTGTCCTTGATCCAATCGTTTGCGAACGTTTTCTGCCAATTTGTCGAATGCACCGGAAACGATAAACAAAATGTTCTTTGTGCTCAATGTGCGTTTTTGTTTCTTGGAATCGCGACCCATACTCATCATGGCCTGCATCTGGCTCATCATATCGTTCGGGCTAAACAGGTTCACGTCGGCTTCTTCCATCAATTTCAATAAATTGATTTGCACCCCTCGGCCAGATACATCTTTACCGCCGTTGGATGCGTTGCCGGCAATCTTGTCGATCTCATCTATATAAATAATGCCGTATTGTGCCAGATCGGCATTGTTGTTTGCTACTTTGTAAAGATCTCGAACCAAGTCTTCCACATCGTTGCCCACATAACCGGTCTCACTGAATTTTGTGGCGTCAGCTTTGACAAAGGGAACGCCGATGAGTTTGGCTATGTTCCTCATCAAGTAAGTCTTCCCAACACCGGTGGGTCCAAGAAGAAGAATGTTTTGTTTGCTGTACTCTTTTTCAGACAAACGAGGTTCTTCTATGCATTGGCGGACGTGATTGTAGTGATCACAAATGGCTACAGATAAGACTTTTTTGGCCTCATCCTGACGAATCACGTAACGGTCGAGGTAATCACGGATTTCTTTTGGCTTTCTATTGAATGCGCGAATTCGTTTCAATACTTCATCTTGCTCGGCACTTTCTTCTGCTGATCCATAAGAAGGAGGAGGAGTTTGTTGAGCAGGAACAAACGGGCTTATGGTCACATTTGGGTTACTGGTTTTTAGGAGCTCCTGAAGTTGTTTCTGGATTTCTTCGAATGGATTTTTTGTATCTTTGTCACTCATGAACTTGGAAATTTATACAGCAAATATTTCTTTGCCATTGACGTATGGAAATTCGGATTTTTTGGTAGTGGTCAATTTTAAGCATCAATCGGAGCTAAAGTCCCTATGTCAGATAATTTAACTAAGCGAGATATCGTTCTGGATATATACCAGAAAACCAATTATCCTCAAAAAGAAGTCAAGGAGGTTGTTCAACTGACGTTGGATGCAATTGCCAACGCTTTAAGTAGAGGTCAGAATGTCGAGTTGAGAAACTTCGGTGTTTTTGAAATTCAAGTTCGCAAATCCCGTATAGGTCGTAATCCCAATAAACCTGAAAAGGATGTCGTTATACCAACACGTGCGGTTGTGAAGTTCAAAGCGGGAAAAGAGCTGAAGGCAAATCTCAAGGACCTGGAGTTGGGTTCTCTTAATTCTTGACCGCGCTGGTAGCGCGCTTCACTCCTGCCGCACTAGATGTTTAAAACGCTTCCAGGATTCCGGGACTTTTATCCTGAGGACTGCGCAGTCCGGAATCACCTGTTTCGAAGTTGGAGAAAAACGGCACAGTCTTATAACTTCAAAGAGTACGATGGACCCATACTGGAGTCATTGGATCTTTTTAAACAGAAGTCGGGAGACGAAATTGTAGATCAACTATTTGCCTTCGAAGATAAAGGTGGCCGCTCGGTTGCCTTAAGGCCAGAGATGACACCGAGCCTTGCTCGCATGATTGCCGCACGAGCCAATGCGCTCAAACGACCCATCAAATGGTTTTGTATCGAAGAGAATTTTCGTTACGAGCGAATGCAAAAGGGGAGGCTGCGCTCATTCTATCAATTTAATGCTGATATTTTTGGTGAACCAGGAGTGGGAGCTGATGCCGAAATTATTGCTACCCTGATTCAAAGCCTGACTGTTATGGGGCTGGGGGCGGAAGATTTTGTAATTCGAATCAGTGACCGTCACCTATGGGTTCTTTATTTAAAGAGTCTGGGACTCGATGAAGAATCAGTTTTCGCGGTTCTGGGACTAATCGACAAGCTCGAACGGCTACCTAGGGAGACGATGGAGGAAAAACTTCGGCCGTTTTTTAATGAAGCTACCGAAGATTTTTTGGCAAAAGTTGATACGCTTACCAAAATACGGGAACTTGATGATTTGAAGAAGTTCTTCACTGCCCATGTTCAAGATGCCAGTCTGGCTTCCGAGCTGAGTGAACGATTAGAAGGTTGGGATTCTCTGGTGAATCGACTTAAAGCGATGGGAATGGCTTCTTTTATTAGAATTGATTTGGGAATCGTTCGGGGGCTTGCTTATTATACCGGGTTTGTTTTTGAGGCTTTTGACATTCAAGGCGACCATCGAGCAATTGCAGGTGGGGGTCGCTACGACCACCTTGTTAAAAGGTTGGGAGGCCCGGACCTTCCAGCTGTCGGGTTCGCCATGGGGGATGTTGTTATTAAGGACTTTCTGGAGGAGAAAGGGTTATTGCCGAATTACATTCAATCACCAGATGTTTACGCCATCATTAGCAGTGATGAAACTCTTTCTGCTGCGCTTGGGCAAATTCAGTTACTGCGAGAAGCTGGCTTTTCAGTGGAATACCCCATCCGAAATGTTGGATTTGGGAAACAGTTCAAAGCTGCAAACGAAAGTGGTGCGCGTTGGGCTGCAATTTTTGGTGAAGATGAAGTTGCCCGAGGTGTGGCTAAAATAAAAAATCTGGGCACAGGAGATGAGCTTGAAGTTCCACTGGTCAGATTGAGTGAAAGCTTTATTGATCTGGATCAAAGTTAGATTCCGGACGGGTATGGACTAACTTGCCTGATTTCGTCGTTGCAATTCGATATCCGGGTTCTTGTATTCATCCGCTTTTCTGTCCTACATCTGATGAAAATACTTGTCGCAGACAAAATCGCCGCGAGTGGCGTCGAATTCCTAAGAAACCAGGAAGGTCTTGAAGTTATAGAAGCTTACGGATCTTCACCCGAAACGATTCTGGAACTCGCCAAAGACGTGTCAGGAATAATCGTTCGGAGTGAAACAAAGATAACGAAGGAGGTTTTCGAGGTTGCACCAAACCTGAAAGTTGTTGGACGTGCCGGTGTTGGGGTAGACAATATAGATATCGATGCAGCTACCGAACATGGAGTCGTGGTGATGAACACTCCTGGAGGTAACACTATTGCAACTGCCGAACTTACTTTTACGCATATCCTTTGTGGCGCTCGCCAAGTTGCCCAAGCCAATGCCTCTATGACGGCTGGACGCTGGGATCGAAAAATTTATGGTGGAGTAGAAGTCTTTCGAAAGACGCTCGGGATTCTAGGTCTTGGAAGGATTGGTGCCGAACTCGCATCGCGTGCCCAGGCTTTTGGAATGCGTGTGGTCGCATACGATCCGTACCTGGTAGAGAGCCGTGCCAAACAAATGGGAGTAGAAGCGATGACGCTGGAAGGCGTATTTGAGGTAGCAGATTTTATTACGGTTCACATGCCTTTGACCGATGCTACCCGGAATATGGTCAACAAAGATTCCATCGCAAAAATGAAAGATGGCGTCCGATTATTCAACTGCGCTCGAGGTGGAATAATTAATCAAGATGATTTGGTAGATGCTATCGAGTCAGGCAAGGTGGCTTACGCGGGACTGGATGTCTACGAAAACGAACCACTGGCAGAAGATAGCCAGATGAGAAGTCTTCACAATCTTGTTCTTACTCCGCATCTGGGAGCTTCAACCATCGAGGCTCAGGAGAGTGTTGGAGTTGAAATCGCTGAAGCGGTCGTCCTTGCCGTTCAAGGTGGAGTAATTCAAAATGCGATAAATATGCCGTCCGTTGATGGGAAAACGCTGGAGGCGCTTGCTCCTTATCTTCACCTGGGTGAACTCCTCGGAAGCTTTCTAAAACAAATCACCCCTGATCAGGTTACCAAAATCAAAATCACCTATTTTGGAAAAATTGTTGAGTTTGATGCCAATCCTTTAACTCGGAGTATTTTACAAGGTTACCTCAAGGTAATCAGTGGTGATAATGTGAATTCAGTTAATGCGCCAACCTTGATGAAGCAGTTGGGTATCGAGAATGAAGTGGTCAAATCCAGTAAAGAACGCGACTACAACGAATTGATTGTTTTGGAAGCCACCGGCGCAAACGGTGAAACTTACTCGGTACAAGGCACCTTAATCGGCAAAGCGTGTATGCCGCGAATCGTGCACATTAATGGTCGCGATGTTGAAGCTTCCCCGGAAGGTATAATGCTTGTGTTGGAGAATCAGGATGTACCCGGGATTGTAGGAACGCTAGGAACCATATTAGGAAAAAATGGAGTGAACATTGCTTCCATGTCTCTAAGTAGAAATCATGTCGGCGGCCTCGCACTCAATGTAATTAATCTAGATACAGCGCCTAGCGAATCTGCTTTTCAGGAAATCTCCTCCAATGAAAACATTAAATCCGTTTTGGTTGTTTCTCTTTAGCCATAGTTTGTTGTAATTTCGAATTATGCATTTATCACTGCAGATCATTCTGGCATGTACCGCAGGGTATTTGTTGGGATCGATTTCGTTTGCTACTATTATTTGTAAAAGGAGGGGCATTGATATCTTCAAGGAAGGCAGCTGCAATCCGGGTGCTACTAATGTGAAACGAATTCTGGGAAAAACCGCAGGTAACACGGTTTTTATTTTGGATTTTCTCAAAGGATTTATTGCTGCCTTGTTGCCACTTTTAATTGCTGTTCAAGAAAGCCGGGAACTGTTAGCGATTGTGGCCATTATCTCTGCAATCACCGGACACAGTTTTTCAATATTTCTTCGTTTTCGGGGGGGGAAGGGTGTCGCAACTACCATGGGAGGTTTCCTGGCGTTAGCACCCTTTGTATTGCTTATTGGTGTGTTTGTTTGGGTAGTGTTTTATTACACGCTTCGCTATGTATCTCTCGCCTCCATTCTGTTTGGAGTTAGCCTGCCGATATCCGCTTTTTTTCTAAAGGAATCACCGTGGGTTATTGGGTTTTGTGGTCTAATTGCCGCCTTGCTCATCGTTCGTCACAAGTCGAATATCCAACGCTTAATGAACGGCACTGAAAATCGATTTTCCAGAAAGCCTGATCAGGCAAATTAACCATGGCGGATAAACCTATCGTAAATATTGGAATTCTTGGTCTCGGTGTTGTGGGCCAAGGCGTTCTCAAGCATTTAAATCGAAACCGAAAACTTCTGGAGTCTCGATTAGGTGTGAGACTCAATATTTCAAAAATAGCGGTACGTAATAAGCAGCTTAAGCGCGGAATCAAAGTTGATCCACTGATTTTAACTGAGGATGGATTTGAAGTGGTCAACGATCCTTCGATCCAAATTGTGTGTGAGTTAATTGGTGGCACTAAAATCGCCAAGGAGCTAACGCTTCAAGCACTCAAAAATGGCAAAAGTGTGGTTACGGCAAATAAGGCGCTTCTTTGTGAGTATGGAAATCAAATCATCCGCGCTGCCAAAAGCTCTAAAGGTCACTTATTTTTCGAAGCTAGTGTCGCTGGCGGAATACCGATAATTAAATCCATTCGTGAAGGATTGGTAGCCAATCGATTCCCTCAGATTCGAGGCATACTTAACGGGACGTGCAATTACATTCTCACTCGTATGCAAGCCGAAGGAAAATCCTTCGGTGAGATCCTCGCAGAAGCAAAATCTCTTGGGTATGCCGAAGCAGACGAAAGTCTTGATGTCGATGGAATCGATGCGGCGCACAAAGCAGGAATTCTAGCTTACCTTGCCCACGGAAAATGGATCCCGATGAAACAAATGCTAATCGAGGGAATACGTGAAGTAACTACAGGTGATATGGTCGTGGCGGATGCTATGGGTTATCGCATCAAGCATCTTGCTTCAATCGAATGTGATTCAAAGAAAAACCGATTATTTGTCGGGGCTTATCCTGCCTTGGTTTCCAAGTCTCATATCCTTGGCAGGGTTGATGATGTTTATAATGCAGTTTGCGTGAGTGGAGATGTTGTTGGGACGACAGTTCACATTGGTCGAGGAGCAGGTGAAGACGCAACCGCGAGTGCTGTGATTGGTGATATCGCAGATGCAGTATTTGCTAATCAAGGAACTAAATTCATGAATCTCATAGATGATCAGAACGACCCGCTGGCATCCAGTGTCGAGCCTTTGCAAATTGCTAAATTGGAAGAGGTCTCTTCTTGCTTTTATCTCCGGCTGACTGTGGTAGATCAACCTGGCGTTCTATCGAAATTGACAGCTGTAATGGCTAAAGAAAAAATAAGTATTGCACGTGTCTCTCAGGAACTGGATCCAGAATTCGGATCAAAAGAAAAGAGGGGGTCTGCGACCTTAATACTTACAACTCACGAATGTTCTGAATCCGCCATCGCGAATGCGGTTCGGGCTCTCAAGCGAATGGGACCTGTACTATCTAAACCCTTTCTGTTGAGAATAGTAGAATTCAAAGACTAATTAAATGGCTAGAATCGTACAAAAATACGGTGGAACTTCCGTCGGAACTGTTGAAAGAATTCAAGCGGTTGCGCATCGGATCAAAGAAACGTATGATGCAGGTAACGAGGTTGTGGTAGTAGTCTCTGCCAGATCTGGAGTAACCAATGAGTTAGTCGCAAGAGCCAAAAGCATAAACCCAAATCCAAATGAAAGGGAAATGGATATGCTCCTTGCGGTTGGTGAACAGGAGACGATTGCCTTAGTGGCAATGGCGTTGCACGCATTGGGCGTTCCTGCAGAATCTCGGACCGGTGCTCAGGCTGGTGTGATTACTAATGATTCACACACACAAGCGCGTATACTTCGAGTTGAAGGGGGAGATATCCCCGATCTTCTTTCCAAGGGAACGGTGGTGATTGTTGCTGGCTTTCAGGGGATAAATCCTTCAGGGGATATAAGTACTCTGGGTCGTGGCGGTTCTGATTTGAGCGCCATTGCAATGGCTGCAGGCTTGAAGTCTGATTTGTGTCAAATTTTCACCGATGTAGAAGGCGTGTATACTGCTGATCCACGAATCGTAAAGGATGCAGTGAAACTCGAAGAAGTGAGTTATGAAGAAATGCTTGAGCTGGCTAGCATGGGCAGCAAAGTTATGCAGGCTCGAGCAGTTGAATTTGCAAAAAAATACAATGTCACTTTTGAAGTGCGCTCAAGTTTTAACAATAAACCAGGTACGATTGTGAAAGAAGAAGTAGCCTCCATGGAAGATGTCCTCGTGAGAGGAGTAGCGATAGACAAAAGCCAAACCTTGATTGTGGTGAGTGATTTACCCGACGAACCTGGAACGGCCGCAACGTTGTTTTCCGCTCTAGCGGAATCTAACGTAATGGTTGATATGATTGTTCAAAATATCGGCCGCAAAGGTAAGGCTAATATGACCTTTACGATACCTAGGGAGGATACCTTTTTAGCTGAGAGTGTTGTGAATCGAGTATTTCAAAAAATAGGCGGGAGTCTCACGAGCACAACCGACATTGCCAAACTTTCTGTGGTGGGTGTTGGGATGCGTAGTCACTCAGGCGTAGCAGCATCATTGTTTAGGACTTTATCAGAAGGCGGTATCAATATCCAGTTGATCGGAACTTCCGAAATCAAGATCTCAGTTGCGATTGATCTTCAGCATGCGGACCTAGGGGTGAATTTGGTTCATAAGGCCTTTGGTTTGGAAAATGCCGTTGGATGAATTTTGTAAGCACACGTGGGCAAACTGAGGCCGTATCATTTTCCGAAGCAGTAGCTATTGGATTGGCTCCGGATGGCGGTCTTTATGTCCCGGAGGAATTGCCCGACCTTTCAAGGGAGTTTGCTGAATGGGGCGATTACTCATTTGAAGAAATGGCTTTCGCATTCTTCAAGCACTTTGCCACGGATATTGATTCAACGGTGTTATGGGATCTGATTAAAAAATCATACGAAAAATTTGACTGCGAAGAACGTGCACCACTTAAAAAACTGAGTGACGATCTCTGGGTGCTGGAGTTGTTCCATGGTCCGACACTGGCCTTTAAAGATTTTGCGCTTCAACTCTTGGGTAATCTTTATGAGCTTCAGATAAAGAAAAGTGGTCAACCGATCAATGTACTAGGTGCGACTTCTGGTGATACTGGCGCTGCAGCCATCCATGGGTTGATAGGGAAGTCCGGTGTTAATATTTTTATTTTGTATCCCGATGGCCGTGTAGCGCCACTGCAAGAAAGGCAGATGGCCTGCACTGAGGCGAACAATGTTTACCCTTTGGCAATCGAAGGGAGCTTTGATGATACGCAAAGAGTATTGAAGGAGGTTTTTTCAAATCAGGAATTTCGAAAACGCGTAAATTTATCGGCGGTAAATTCAATCAACCTGGCCCGAGTCTTAGCTCAATGCGTGTACTATATATATGCGTTTTGGCAATTGCCTCAGAAAATCCGTGGAAAAGTTGAATTTATTGTTCCAACGGGGAACTTTGGAAATGTCCTTGCTGGTTGGATGGCTCAGCAAATGGGGTTACCCATACAATCCTTTCGAGTCGCCACCAATCAAAACGATATTTTACACCGTTTGTTTACTACCGGTAAGTATCAAGTTCACTCAGTTCAGTCCAGCTTGGCTCCTTCCATGGATATTCAGGTGGCCTCCAATTTCGAACGATTTCTTTACTATGCCGAAAGTTCCGATCCGGCCCGTGTGAGGGAGATAATGACAACTTTCAAAGAATCGGGGAATTACGATTTTTCTGATTTGGATCCTCGCTCCTTTTCCAGCAGTAGAACCGATGACGAAGAAATTAAAAAAATCATCGCCAAAGTATATGAGGAATTCAGTTATGTTGTGGATCCACATACTGCATGCGGAATGGTTGATGTGCTAAAGGGTGTCCGGAAACCACAAGTCGTATTGGCGACTGCTCATCCTGCAAAATTCCCTGAAACCATTGAAGAATGTATAGGGGTTGCTTCGAAGCATCCTTCGTTGGAAAAATTGGAATCAAGGGAGATTTTTAAACATAAGGTTGCGTCAACGGCAGAAGCCGTTGAATCCTTCATTCTTAAGCATATTTAGCCCACCAAAGCTAGCTTTCATGAAACAAGACGACTCCATTTTAATTTACGACACTACTCTTAGAGACGGAACTCAAGGAGAAGGTATCTCATTTTCGTCAACGGATAAGATTCTCATAACCCAAAAGTTGGATCAGTTTGGTATTGATTATATTGAGGGCGGGTGGCCGGGATCTAATCCCAGGGACATGGCATTCTTTGAGGATATAAAAGGTATCAAGTTGAAGCATGCTAAAGTTGCCGCTTTTGGATCAACGCGTCGGGCCAATCTTAAAGCAGATGAAGATGCTCAACTAAAGCTCCTGCTAGATGCCGGAACCGAGGTTGTGACTATTTTTGGTAAGTCCTGGATATTACATGTTACGGAAGTGCTTCGGACAACTGCTGAAGAAAATTTGGAGATGATCTCGGATTCTGTTCAATTTCTAAAAAACGCGGGGCGGGAGGTTATTTACGATGCCGAACATTTCTACGATGGTTACATTGAAAATCCTGAATATGCACTCAGAACGCTGGAAGCAGCTGTTGCTGGCGGAACAGACTATTTGGTTTTATGCGATACGAATGGAGGAAAATTGGTTCCTGAGATTGAATCAATCACTGGAATAGTAGTTAACCATTTCCCCAATATTAAGGTTGGTGTTCATTGTCACAACGATTCTGGCGTTGGTGTCGCAGTGAGCCTTGCAGGAGTATCGGTAGGTGCAACTATGGTCCAAGGCACCATGAACGGCTATGGAGAGCGAAATGGGAATGCAAACCTAACAACTATAATTCCAAATCTTGTTCTTAAAATGGATAAGAATATGAATTGTAGAAGTGAGATGAAAGAATTGAGGGAACTGTCGCTCTACATTGATGACCTCGCAAATGTACGGTCAGACATACGAGCGCCTTTTGTTGGAGCCTCTTCTTTTGCCCACAAAGGAGGTGTGCATGCCAATGCCGCACTTAAAGTTGCCCGAAGCTATGAGCATATACGACCCGAGGAAGTTGGAAATCGTCAGAGGATACTTATTTCCGATATGTCTGGGAGAAGTAGCTTAATGATGAAAGCCAGAGAATTAGGTATGGAAGTTGACGAAAAGTCGCCAGAAATGAAAGCGTTTTTGGATCAACTCAAAGAAATGGAGCATCGGGGGTTTGAATACGAGGCCGCAGATGCATCGTTCAAATTACTTCTTTCGAAATTCCTAAAACACCATACCCCATTTTTCACACTACAAGGGTATCGTGTTATTGAGGGTCGCCGTAATGATCTTCAATCTGTAGTCGCAGAAGCCACAGTAAAAGTTGAGGTTAAAGGTGTTGTTCATCATTGTGTGGCTGAGTCGACCGGTCCAGTTAGTGCACTGTATCGCGCTATAAAAGAGGCCCTCGCCTCAGATTATCCCGTTATAAACGATGTTGAGCTTCGAGATTTTAAAGTCCGAATCCTGGAGTCTGAAAACGGAGTTGATGCCCAAACCCGTGTATTTATTGAGTCTAGTGATGGGGAAAATATTTGGGGCACGGTTGGAGCCAGTGATAATATCGTTGCAGCAAGCCTTCAGGCATTATTGGATGCCGTAGAATATAAACTCCTTAAGGATGAGCTGGCAGGAATTAAGTAAATTTTTAGTCAAGAAATTATCGATTTTCTTGAGAATTCGTATCGAGGAATTTTTTGACAATTAATCACGTCTTACATTTTTAGACCGGAGAAATTTAATTCCCCGGATTTTCCCAAATAAACTAAATGATAGTTTTTCAAAAAAAAAATTGCCCAGACCTTATAAATTGTTGCAACGTAACCATAGTAACTCTGCATATTTTTACATCATGAGATTAGCAAAATTGTCCCACCTGCCCCTCCTTACAATCTTGGTAGGGTTCTTTTCCGTTCAAGCCTTCGGGATTGAAGCCGTCACCAACCCTGTTGGAGTTATCCAAATTACCGCATTAGGAAACTCAGACACCTTAATTTCCATGCCATTAAAACAACCCGCAGTCTTTAATGGTGTGATCGGCGGTCTTACAACCGACACACTAACAGTCCAAGGTTCGCCTGGATGGGATCCTGACGAATGGGCAGGTGCCTATTATGGTTTTGTTAGAAGTGGTGATGTTGAAGGCGCGTATGCATCAATCGTTTCAAACACTGCCGACACGCTTAAATTAGACGTAGGTCTCGATGGTACTCTTCTGGTTGACGGCCCGGCGGTTAATGATAGTGTATCAATTCACCGGTTCTGGACTTTGGATTCGCTTTTCCCTGATGGTGCAGGTGTTCACGCATCACCATCTGCTGGATCTAGGTCTAGTGAAATTTTTATCCCAGCCGTTGCAGAGGGAATCAATAATGCGGCGGATGCCACTTATTACTACCTAGGTGTAAAGTGGCGTAAAGTAGGTGCACTGCTTGATGCTGAATTTGGAGATACTATTCTTTATCCCGACTCTTATTTCATCCTCAGAAATGATGTGGCAGGTAACACCACAGTTACTTTTACGGGTGAGGTTGTTATGGGTGGGTTATCTCTCCCGGTTGTAATAGGAGATACGTTACAGCAAGATAACCCTATCGGTCTCCAGCGCCCGATTGAAATGACTCTAATCGAATCTGGACTATCTGATTCGTTTGAAGCAGGAGATGAATTGTTGATTTGGGATAATTCGGCTGCTAAGCAGAATCGACTCGCTGGTGATGCAACTGTTTATACTTGGGATGGTGCCAAATGGATTAAAGATGGTGTCAACGTAGACGTTGGTAACGATGCCGTATTTACGCCCGGCCTTGGATTTATTGTCCGGAAAAAAGCAGGCGGGGGACTAGCCGAAATCGATTGGTCAAACCTTCCAAACTACGGTAATTAATCTTAGCTTTTTGCATTTATCAAACCTCTTACGATCATCACCCTTATCAAAGTAACCATTTTATGAGCCACAAAACACTAAAGTTAAGCTTGTTCTCTCTTCTAAGCGTGACAATCTTAGTTAGTCAACTTTCAGCTGCGATAACAATAAATGTAACAGCCGAGAAGCTCAAAGATCCTGGAGGGTTCGATATGGCCACTACCGGAGTGGTTGCCTTAGTTGCTGACATAGGGACGCCTGGTTTCTCGGGTCCTTCCGGTACGGCTCTTGAAGGAGATGACTTCCTCGTCGCTGCTTGGAATATTGCTTCTAGTGGAGGTAACGTCCCTGGTGCGTTTCTGGGATCAACAGGAAGTATTAGCTTTTCTGGAGATTGGGCTGAAGGTGATGATCTTGCTCTCTATTTCTTTCCAACTCTTACTCTGACAAATCCACCCGCATCAGCGGCTGCGGTTCCTTACGGAATGTTTCGAGTGACAGCGGCCAACCTCGATGGTACTGATTTGTGGGTCACTCCTCCGGATGGAACATTGGCAATTAATTTAAAAGTTATTACCACAGATGCGACTGCACTAGGTACAGGAACGACACCTGCAGCCGATGGGTTAGCAGACGGAGTCACCACGGGTACACCGCCTGCCGCTCCAACTGGAATTGCTGCAGCTGTTAATGGATTGACCCTTAATGTAACATGGACTGATAATGCATCTGATGAAACGGGTTACCGGATTGAAAGATCACTGAATGGATCTGGAATTTGGACTATTCTTGATACTTTAGCTCCTGGAGTTACTCTTTTTGTAGATAGTACTGTTGCTTCGAATACTGCATACCTATATCGGGTTATCGCTTTGAGACCTCCTTCTCAGTCTGCTTACAATACAACTGCTACTGCCACAACATCTGCTACCGGTAGTGGAAGATTTAACAACCTATCCACGCGTGCACTTGTTGGAACGGGTGATGAGATACTGATCGCCTCTTTTAGAGTAGATGGTGGCCCATTGAGAATATACTTAAGAGTCGGTGGACCAGATTTGGAAGCCGCCGGAATATCAAACTTTCTTGCGAATCCAACGATGGAGCTTAGAAAAGTTGATGGTAATGTGCTAATTAAATCAAATGACGATTGGAAGACCACGCAGTTTGAGGTTGAAGGTGTTGTTCCCGGCGGTCTAGTTCCAAAATTTGATGTTGATCCTGCAATGGTGGTAAATCTTCCAGACCCGGGTAACTACTCTGTAATTGTTCGAGGAGTTGGCGATACCATTGGTTTTGCTAATGTAGAACTCTATGAATTTAAGGATCCCGCTGAACCAAATTCTGGCAAATTGACCAATATTTCGGTAAGAGCATTAGTAGGGACAGTAGATGAGATTCTCATAGCTTCATTTCGAGTTGCTGGGGACGCTTCCCAGGGGATATACTCAAGAATTGCCGGACCAGATTTGGAAGCATCTGGTATTCCTAACTTTCTTGCAGATCCAACGGCTCAACTATTTAAAATAGGAGATCTTATTGCAATTAAGACCAACAACGATTGGAAGGACGACGAGTCAGAAATTGTTGGGACTGTCCCCGGTGGTTTTATTCCGAAATTTGAGGTTGATCCTGCAATGGTTGTAAGACTTACCCAAAATGAATCCTACTCGGTCGTTGTTAGAGGAGTTAATGACACTACTGGTTTCGCTGTTGTTGAGCTTTTCGACTTTGCTGGAGCTCCATAATTCTCGATTCAACTTTTACACTGAACAAAAGGCTCCATGATACTTTGGAGCCTTTTGTTTTATTGAAGTTTTCTTGAATTTCTTCGTTAACGTCCCAAAATCTGCCACCTGGATTTGGACCGGAAAATGATGTAGATTATCTGGCATCTATACCATTTTAGATTAGTTATGATAAATTTTTGGTTTGCAGAAACGCGGTGCCAGTTGTTTCCAACAATCGGATTACTTTTCTGGGATCTTCCCACCAGTCTTTGAGCAACAGGGTTATGACTTGATCGAGACGTTTGATGGATGGCCAGAGTTTGTTGGAGGTATGATCCTGGGTCATGTCTCAGAGTTTTTCAATGGGATTGAGGTCCGGACTGTATGGAGGAAGTCTCAGGACATGGATGCCTCCGGGTATGTTTTCATGGCTACTGTCTTTGGGATGGAACCTCTCTCCATTCTATACCACGAATATAAATTGAACGAAATTAAAAAGAAGCCGTCGTTTCAACTGTTGTATTCGCTTCTATGACAATGTCTTCAGAATCGGTCCATTGTTCGTCATTTATAAGTATTTTGCATCTGACTGCTGTGTTTGCATCATAGGCCTTCCATTCCCACTTTCCGATTCCTACTAGTTCCATTGGAACTCCTTTGTCCCAATCAAGGCCAGGTCCTTCACCGCGAATGTAGAGTTTATTAGAAATTCCAATAAAAGCGCCAACTAAGAGCCTGGTGGCACCGTCAATATTTTGCCTAGAGGAACTGATTGAAGTCGATGGGCTTGAGTTTTTCTCGATGTCATCCAACTTTTGATTCAGTTCCTCCACATTAATCTCATCAATTTGATCCTCCGTAATTGCGAAAATTGATTCCTCTTTTTCTTCCTGATCTGGGAGTGATTTTTCTAATGACTCAGCGCTTTGTTTTTTTACAGTCTTTAGATGGGTTGAATAAACATCAGGTTTCAGTTCGTCTGATGGCTCTTCTTTAAATGGCTTGTCCTTCCGTGAGGGTTGTTTGTATTCCACTTTGTTTTGATGTTCTAGAATTTCATGTCTTAATTCGGCGAATTCTGAATCGACTGCCTTATGAAGAGATTTGATCTGGATCTCTAATTTTGAACTTTGAGATTCAAATACTTTTTTGATTGAAGATAGATAAATCGATTTTTCAGAATCACTAGTTGTTGTGGACTGATATGTTTCCACTCTTTCGAGTAAATTCCTTAATTCCGTGACGGCTGTTGAGAGTTTGCCTGTGTTGAATATCTCCATGAATTCTGCGGCCTTCTCATCCAGTTTGGCTGGCACTTGTTTAACGGTAAGAACTCCCTTCATTAACTCAGAGTGTATCGTTTCTGTTCGATTCAGCAAATCTGATGCTAGCTCAACGGCTCTTAATAGTGTCTCTTCTGCTTTTACCTGTTTGAGCCTAATTCGCTGCTGCTGTGTTAGATGATCAACGATAAATGGGGTGAGGTAGACTAGCATTCCCAGAATTACGCTTAAAGCACATGCAAATATTCCTATTGCTGACATGGGCTTTGGTGATGCGATTACTATAAAGCATGCGAGTATTATTAGGACTATGTCGCCGCCTAGAAAGGGCCATTTTGGTAGCTTAATATTCGGGTTTTCTGGCATGATATTTTGGGTTTAAATCTAATTGGAAAAGGCTTCTTAAGCAAAAACAAATGCTGGAATTGTCTGATTAGATCTTTATTTTTCTTCTAAGGCAGGTATTCTATCAGTCCATTGGGATAAGCAATCTTCAATATGTTTAATCACTGATTCTTGTTGATTCTTCCCATTATCTTCAATTTTGAGAGGTGTTCCGAATTTAAAATGGACAGATTTTCTTGGATCAATTTTTCCGAAATCTTTTATAATTTTTCCGTTTCTCCAGCAATCCGTTTTAAGTGCTAGAGGGATAACTGGTACGTTTGCTCTTTTTGCCAATTTAATTCCTATCGAGTTAAATTTGGATTTCTCAAATACTTTCATCCGAGTTGTTTGTGGAAAAACAATTACAGTATATCCTTCCTTTATTCGATTAACTCCTTCACTTAAAACTTTAATGAAGTCTTTTTTTGGACTTTCTCGTCCAACAATAATCGGATTCCTGGAAATCATGATGTGTTTGAAAATAGGGTATGAAACGAGAGCCTCTTTTATTACGAATGTGACTTTCATATGAGGGCTTAGCATGTACGGAAGCAAGAAAGTCTCTAGGGTGCTCATGTGATTGCCTACGATCACTGATGGTTCCTTTAGATCCAGGGTAAGTTTTAAGTTTTCGATTGTTACCTTTGTCCCGATTGATTCAATGGCTCGCAAAATATTAAAACTGCTTGTGCACCATTCTTTATCAGAATACATGTCTTTTTTGGCCAATTCAGCGCCTCGCATGACAACTGCTGACATCCTTTTGTAAAATGCTAAAGAAGGGAAAGTCCTACTAAACCAAGTTAGATGTTCGTTTCTAGTTTGATAGTTATCGTAAATTGGTGGGTAATCTAATTGGAAGCGCATAGTATTTTTTTCTGATTACCCAGAATCGAATAGGGTGAAATTCAAATCAACCTACAATTTCTATTTCCATCGTCTTAATTGATTATACCTTGAAGCTTTTATGAGATTAAAGGAGTTTAGTGGGTTATTTGAGTTACAATTTCGTGATTTTGGCAATTTGTAGATCCAAAAAAAAATCAAATTGATATGTATATGTTGAAAGTTTGCTTATTCTTGTTTTCTCATTAAATTCTCAGTTCAATTACGGTTATGCGATGTAAGTGCATCTTAAATAAGATAAAAATATGGTTTAAAGTATCAAAAAAGCAATAATAATGCACTTAATTAGCATTATGTAATTCTCATTTTTTTATCTTTTATATCTTATTGTTAACAAGTTCTTTACGGCTAGGCAGATATTATTGGCACGAACGAAGCTAATTAAAATATGAAAACAGAAATGTTTTCTCGACCCAAGCTGACTGCATGGCTCAGAGATGGCGGGTAAGGAATCATGAGGGGGTTCTTTCCCGCCTTTTTTTGTACGTAGATATCGACGTTTGATCTCCGTGTGCAACAAAATCTCTTAAATCAGAGCTTTATCTTGAATCTTAGAAATTTTCACACATCCCAATCCTGCTAGCTCCAACATGCTATCGAGTTGTGATCGAGTAAATACCGCTTCTTCACCTGTTCCTTGTACTTCGACAAAGTTTCCACTTCCCGTGATGACCACGTTAAAATCTACGGACGCATCTTTGTCTTCAGGGTAATTTAAATCCAATATTTCCTTATCTTTATAGATTCCGACAGAAATTGCTGCGATTGAATCTGTAAATGGGTCCTCGGTAATCAGTCCCTGATCAATTAGTTTTGCAAATGCAAGTTTGCTAGCGACGTAAGCTCCTGTAATCGAGGCCGTTCTTGTTCCACCATCTGCTTGTAAAACATCGCAATCAATCCATAAAGTTCTTTCCCCTAATTTCTGTAAATCTATAACGGCCCTCAGCGACCTACCGATCAATCTCTGTATTTCTACGGTTCGACCATCTTGTTTGCCTCTAGAAATATCACGTGATTTCCTGTCCAGAGTCGAGTAGGGAAGCATCGAATATTCTGCTGTGGTCCAACCTCCTTTTACGCCTTGAGATTTCATCCATCTTGGAATTCCTTCCTCAATGGTTGCAGCACAAATTACTTTTGTATTTCCAAAAGAACATAAAACAGACCCTGTTGCGTGAGGGGCAAAATTTTTAATAAAAGTTATTTCCCTTAATTCGTCGATTTTGCGACCGTCCGGCCTTTCGAATGTATCGTTTCTCTCCATTTCTATAAGGAATGGTTTGATTTAGAAAGAAGCGAGAAATTAATGGTTAAGCTTTGGTTCGAACCATAGGCTCTTTTGGTATAGCCCACTTACCTTCTTTTTTGATCAAATCAATTAGGCGGCTCACTGCTTCCGATTCTTTGACGTGATATTCAACGCAATCTTTCCCTACGTAAAGATTCACTTTTCCTGGTGCTCCTCCAACGTAACCAAAATCGGCATCTGCCATCTCGCCAGGACCGTTAACAATGCACCCCATTACAGCAATTTTAACACCTTTTAAATGCTCTGTTGCTTTTCTAATAGTTTGAGTTGTTTTCTGTAAATCAAATAGAGTCCGTCCGCAACTAGGGCAAGCTACGTACTCAGTTTTTGATATTCTTGCACCTGCTCCTTGCAAGACATTGTAGGCTAAGGATAAGGCATTCTCTTGGTTTTCAACGCACTCAATGCTCAGTATATCACCAAAACCATCAGAAAGGAGGCTTCCGGCAAGCAACGAAGCTTCTAGAAGGTCATTTAAAAATCCTGGGGTTTGTTGAATATAGGATTTCTTATTAACTCGCAGCCAGACAGGGAATTTTAGTCCCAAGGAATTTTGTATCGAAATTAAAAGTCTGTAATCGCCGATCGGATGAGAGTTTGTATTTTTTGATTGAGTGAAAAGAATAATGGGTGGGAGCTCCTTTTCTATAAACGATGACGCGTTTTTGGCTAAATCTTCGGCGGATATGCCAATAGCCAAAGAAGCATTTTTTTCTATGGCCCATGATACCCATCTTTGTAGTCCAGTTGTCCCGATTAGTGGCCATTCGATAGCAAAGATCACAGATTTAAACAAATTTATCAATTTGTTAAAGGGACGTGGATCTTCACTTAAGTTGTTACCTAATTCGGCAATTAGTGGTATTTTTTGCGAATCGAAATTTTTATAAGCACTTGTAAGCTCATCAATATCCTGAATCCCATTGAGCTCAATTACCCAACCTTCGACGGGTGTGTCGATTTTAGATGGATTTGAGGTCAATGAAGAGAGCTGATCGACAGAACTTATAATGTCCGTTTGCGCCCTGTTCTTCAAGAATACTATTGGCGGGAGAGTGGATGATATTTTTATTCTTTGATTTAGATCGATTTTCTCTACCTCTCTTCTTGTGAATGTAAAAGGGTCTACGGTCTCGTCCATTTGTAACTCAGCTGAGCTTTTTTGACTCCACAAATATGTGGCTTTCTTGGCTAATGCTTGCGCAACCGGGATCTCGTAAACAGGATCTTCTGTTAGAGAGACTCTTATGGTGTCTCCTAGTCCGTCAATCAGTAGACTGCCTATTCCAATTGCGCTTTTTATTCTCCCATCTTCACCATCTCCTGCTTCCGTTACTCCAAGGTGTAGAGGGTATTGCATGTTTTCTTCGGCCATTTTTGCAACCGCAAGTCGGTATGCTTGAATCATTACCTTGGGGTTACTGGCCTTCATTGAAAGTATGATATCGTAAAAGTTATGTGCCTCAGCGATTCTTATAAATTCCAATGCCGATTCAACCATGCCAAGCGGAGAATCCCCAAATCGATTCATTATTCTATCTGAGAGCGACCCATGATTTGTTCCAATTCGAATGGATCTTCCTAGTATCTTACATCGCTTAACGAGAGGGGAAAAAGATTCATGGAGTCGTTCGAGTTCCTGTCTGTATTCATCATCAGAATACTCGATAATTTGGAATTTTTTCTTATCTGCATAGTTGCCTGGATTGACCCGAACTTTTTCGACATGTTCAACGGCCTCCATTGCAGCTGAAGGCAAGAAATGGATATCTGCAACTAAGGGGACGTCGATCTTGTCATTTTTAAGCCGCTTTGAAATTACCGCCAATGCCTTCGCTGCATTTACATTGGGTGCGGTTATTCGAACGATTTCGCACCCAGCTTCAACAAGTGCTCGTGTTTGCCTAACGGTAGCCTCTATATCCGTAGTCAATGTGGTCGTCATTGACTGGATACGGATTGGATTTAAATCACCAACTCCAACATTTCCTACTTTGACCTCTCGGGTGATTCTCCTTTTGGAGACTAGTCTGGAGGCGCAATATGCCTTCATGGTTCTATCTTAGAATCTTCGCTTGGATTTGTTGATTCCAGAGTTGGTTGAAATTGGTCCACTTCAGCCGCCTTATCCTGGCTATTTTCTAGGAGAATTCTTTTTCCATCGAAGAACGTGACATAGAGCATTAATGAAAGAAGAACTATCATAAATGCGCCTTGCATACTCATCATTAAATTTTGAGGTAATGCCCGGCCACGGATTTTTTCAATAGTTGCAAAAACAATATGTCCTCCGTCAAGAACAGGGATCGGAAGAAGATTCAAAATCGCCAGATTGATATTAATTATTACTACTACCCAAAAAACCATTCTTATGTCCCATTTGGCCGATTGATATATGATTCTGCCCATTCCGACTGGGCCACTTAGATGTCGAATGCCTAGATCAGATTTTGGATTCACCAACTTTTCTAAAGTTTCAAAAGTTTCAACAACCACCGATTTGAACAGAACCAATGGCGGTTCTTTTAGGTATTTTTTCCCCATATACCACTCAACGCCGATGAGAGGCGATTTATCCCCAGCTTCATTAATAATAGCGATCTTCGGTTCAATGATTTTGGTAAGTTTCTCCTTACCTCTGGATATGATAAATGTGATTTCTTTGCCAGGACTTTGCTTTATGTATTGAGCTACTTGTTCTGTTGAATGAATGGTCTGACCATCCATTAGCATCAGCTGATCACCAGCTAAAAGACCAGCGTCTTCGGCCGGAAACCCTTCTTTGACAAATCCAACAATGGCAGGAATATCTGGGAATTTAGGGGAAATTCCTACAGTTCTTATTTGTTCTTGCCCCGCAATGATCGGGAGAACCTTGAACTCTAGCAATTTGCCGTTCCGTTCGATTGAAAATAGTGAGAGTGGTTTATCATCTGAAGTTCTTTTGGAACCCATGATGATACGTTTTTCGATGGTTTCCCATTTTGAAACTGATTTACCGTCGATTGCCCTTACTATATCTCCTTTTTTCAATCCGGCTTGGAATGCTGGGCTCGGGACGATAGTATCTTCCGAAATTGCCAGTGTTTCAGGAATTGCCCCAAGTTCCGTTATATTGTTGTACATGGAAACAGGTCTTCCTCCCATAAAATAGAGAACTGAGCCCAGGAATAGTGCGAAAATCACGTTGCAAATTGCCCCTGCTGTGAGAACAATTACTTTCGATGTCCATGAAACTTCCTTTGCCTCGCTAGGTTCTGCTTCACCTTCAATAATTTCCATGTGTCCAAGCTGGGGTAGGGCGACATATCCCCCAATGGGCAATGCTGCTACGATGTATTCCACGCCACCTCTCGTCCATGAAAACAACTTTGGTCCAAATCCTATCGAAAACCGTGTTACTTTGAGTCCACGCCATCTTGCTGTAAGAAAGTGTCCCAATTCGTGAACGAATATTGATGCACCGAAGAAAAAAATAACCAGGACGATGGCTTTAAAGTTGGAAAAAATTTCCATTAGTTAGAAAGGGATTTTATAAGTTGTGAGGCGTTTTGGCGTGCTTGAAGATCGATTTCTAGGACCTCCTCCAATGAATGAGGTTCTCTAAATTGTGTTATTTCGAGAGTTTTTTCTATAATTACCGGAATTTGGATAAATCCAATCTGATTTTTCAAAAATGCCTCTACGCTTATTTCATTTGCTGCATTGTAAATAGCCGGTCCGACTCCGCCTACTTTGAGTGCTTCGTAGGCAAGGCGAAGGCATGGGTATCGCATCATATCTGGGGGCGATAGATCGAGGTTTATTGCTTCCGAAAAATTTAGACTTGGTTCCGTTTTTTCAAATCTTTCTGGGTAGAGCAAAGCATGTTGGATCGCAAATGTCATGGATGGAGGGCTTAATTGTGCGAGTATGGAGCCGTCTATAAATTCCACCAGAGAGTGAATAATACTCGTTGGGTGAATCACGACTTTAATGTTTTCTGCGGGCGTTCCAAACAGCCAATGGGCTTCAATAATCTCGAGGCCTTTATTTGCCATAGTCGCCGAATCTACAGTAATCTTTCTTCCCATGGACCAATTGGGGTGACGTGTAGCCTCCTCAGGGGTTATTGAATCAAATGTATCTAGTGGTCTATCTCTGAAAATTCCACCTGAAGCCGTTAAAATAATGTTCTTGATTGATTGGTGGGATTCACCGTTCAGGCACTGAAATATGGCGTTATGTTCGCTGTCTATCGGTAACAATTTTACTTTGGCTTTTTTTACGGCCTCTGTGAAAAACTTTCCAGCCATCACAAGGATCTCTTTGCTTGCTAGGGCTAGGTCCTTTCCTTTTTCAACGGCTGCCAGGGCTGGCTTCAATCCCAATGTGCCAACTACAGCTACCAGAACGATATCGGCTTCATCCAGGCTGGCCAATTTTATCAGGCCTTCCATTCCCATTTCTAGCTGTGTGCTAGGGAATAGGTTTTTTGCTAAAGCTGTTGAGTGAACTTTCTCATCGTAAATTGCCGCATAGGGGACTTCAAATTCGTTGCAGATGTCAGCCAACTTTTTAGATGATCGATCGCAAGCTACTCCTACTAATTGGAATTTCTCTTTATGTTTCCTCAGTACCGCCAGAGTATTATCTCCAATCGAACCTGTTGCTCCAAGGATGACTAACTTCTTGGGAGTTAAGCTCATAGGGGAGCAAAAAATGACATAAGTATGAACGCGACCGGCGCGCTCAAGAGTAAACTATCCATCAAATCGAATGCTCCGCCGATGCCGGGTATACTTTTACCGCTGTCCTTGACTTCGGCTTGACGCTTGATCACGGACTCAATCAAGTCTGAAAACGCTGCCATTGACGCAATAGGAATCGCGCAAAGTGCGGCCACCCAAGGGTGAAAGTTTCCTGGAAAATAATCTGGAAGAAAATACACCGACAAAAAACCCAAAACGGTCGAAGTGAATACGCCGCCTGCAAAACCTTCCCACGTTTTCCCGGGACTGATTTTAGGAGCGAATTTATGTTTTCCCAGCCAACTGCCGAAAAGTAATCCCCCCACATCAGAGAACTTCCCCACCAAAACCACCCAGCATCCAACTGCAATACCAACAGATTCGTTTGGGAATAACTGGGCTATCCGAATATAAAACGTCATCATAAATGGTATCAGAAGAATGCCTATGAAGGTTCCGCCAATCCGCTGAAAATTATCTCTAATTTCCCGGGTTCGTATTCCAACTAGGGCGCATACTGTGAATCCAATGGCTAGAATGGTCACATCGTCGACAATTCCTCCGGTATATTCGTGCAAAAGATCCTCATAGTAAGTTACGAGGGGGAGGCATCCTCCGATCACAAGTCCATAAATTCGGTATGCTTTCCAACCCAGCTTTTTAGCCATGTTGTAAATTTCATTCTGAGCGATTATGGAAAGAGCTGAAATTAACCAAACCACAGCAGTTAATTGGCCGATAAAAATAATGCCTAAAAGCAGGCTCCAAAGTAGGATGGTACTGATTATTCGTTTTCCCACTGCTTAGGAGTTTAGGAGTTGTTGGTATTTAAAGGTTGGGACTGTTCTTCTCTAATTTGTTCACCAGTCCTACCAAAACGACGTTCTCGATTCTGATAATTTACCAGTGCTTCCTCAAACAGATCCGGTCCGAAGTCTGGCCAACATACTGGAGTAAAGTAGTATTCTGAATAGGCGCTTTGCATCAGGAGGAAATTACTTAGTCGATGTTCCCCGGAAGTCCTTATAACAAGTTCAGGATCCGGAAATTCAGCCGTATCCAGGTAGTTCGAAAACGTATTCCAGTCTAAGTCGTTGTCGTCTTCAGTTCCTAGCCTTACAGCTTGGGTGTATCGCTTTACCGCATCGACTACCTCATTTCGGGCCCCGTAGTTTAGGGCCAAGATTAGATGGTTTTCGTCAAAATGGGCGGTGTCTGTTTTTACCTCGTTCAATAATTCACGAACGGTGGTTGGCAGATCGTTTACGTGACCTATGGTGTGCAGACGAATTCGTTGTTCCAGCAGCTGTTTTTTCTGCTTCATTAAAAACGACTCAAGGAGATTCATTAGTGCATCTACTTCGTTTTTGGGTCGTTGCCAATTTTCAGCAGAAAATGCGTACAGGGTTAGGTAACGAATGCCTAACTGGCCTGCCTTCTCTACAATTTTTTCGACATTTTGCACACCTTGGCTATGGCCTTCATTCCTAGGAAGTCCCCGCTTATTTGCCCACCTGCCATTGCCATCCATGATGATAGCCACATGTTTTATCGTTGGGTGCTTATTGATAGAAGAATTCAAAATCAAAAAATATAGATTTGAAGAGGATTGTAGCCTTGGCGGTGATCCTGCTTAGGTAAATGAAAATCACCGGTATATGGGCAAACTTTGCACTGAAATCAACTGGAATGCGGAAAGTAGCGAAAATGATTGGAGATAAGGGTTTTTTGATTCAAGTGGCTCCCTTGTTAAAGTATATCTCATGTTATGAAAAACCAAATACGGATCGAATATTGCAGCGAATGTAGGTTTGTGCTACGCGCAGGCTGGTTGGCCCAGGAGTTACTATTTACCTTTGGTCGAGATTTGGGCGAGGTCGCGTTAGTCCCTGGATTGGGAGGTGTATTTATCGTGAGTTTGAACGGAGAACCAATTTTTGATCGGAAAGAAGTCGGCCGTTTCCCGGAATCCAAAGAATTAAAGCAATTAGTGAGAGATCGGATCGATCCCACTCGTAACCTCGGTCACAGTGACAAGCTGTGAGGTGTTTCAACCAATTTTGTTGAAATCGAAAGGTGTGGACTGATACACGTAATAGTTAAGCCAATTGTTATACAGCAGGTATGAATGGGCACGCCAACTCAGTACCGGCTGTTTACTTGGATCATTGTCGGGGAAATAGTTCTCGGGCACCTCAATTGGCAGGTTTTTGTTAACATCCCGGTCGTATTCATTCTTTAGAGAGTCGGCCTCATACTCCGAATGGTTGAAAACGAATAAGCGACGCGTTGATTTATCCCTTACAATATAAAGACCCGAATCTTTGGATTCAGAGAGGATTTCAAGTTTTTCTTCTTTTTCGATGTCCTCCTTAAACACCTCCGTATGACGACTCACCGGAACCAGGAATTCATCGTCAAATCCCCTGAGAAGGATTGAATCAGATTTTAATTTTTTATGGGTAAATACACCGAATTTTTTACTCGGTAATTCATGTTTTTCTATTCCATAAAAGTGATGCAATGCAGCCTGTGCGCCCCAGCAAATGAAGAAACACGACCACACATGGGTGCGGCTCCAATCCAGGATTTGTTTTAGTTCATCCCAATAGGCAACTTCTTCCCAAGGCAATAACTCAATCGGCGCACCTGTTACAATTAAGCCATCGAACTTTAGGTGCTTTATTTCGTCCCAGGTTTTGTAGAAATTGATCAAATGCTCTTTGCTGGTATTCTTGGATGTATAGGACGCCGTTGTTAGGAGAGTAATGTTAATCTGAATAGGAGTATTCCCCAGCAGACGCATGAGCTGAGTTTCCGTGTCGATCTTATTGGGCATTAGGTTCAATACCACAACTTCAAGGGGACGGATATCCTGGCTCATGGCTCTATGTTCGGACATCACGAATATGTTTTCAGCTTTCAGTCTTTGCTTTGCTGGAAGGTCGTCTGGGATTTTTATGGGCATCGGGAAACTAAAAAGATTCTGGTATAAGAATTGATCGGACCGTGCGGAAGCAATATTTTAGTATGCTAACCTATAAAACAACAAAAGGCAGACCTTGAAGGGTCTGCCTTTTGTTTGGGTTTGCCCGAATTCGGGCATAACGCTCTCTGGATGGTCGGATTGGAAGTTTGTTAGCTTAAATGGGATATTTATTCGTCAGAATCCAGCTGAGCCAAGGCGGCATTATCCTCCCGTTGAGGGTTAACCGAAATAGAAGTAGCGGCCGCATTTTGGACCTGGTTATCCTTATATTTTGTGTTTTTCCCAAAAACAAAAGGTTGGATCTGTTTAGAACTCACTGAACGGCCATTGCGTTTGGCTGGCTCATATTTCCAATTTCGGATAGCTTTCAAAACTGGCAAATTCAATCGTTGGTCACTGGAGTAAAGCATTTTAACCCGGGTGACGAATCCTGCAGAATCAACAGAAACCGCTACTCCAACTTCGCCTTCAATATCCTGTAGCTTTTTCGCAAGCTCGGGCTTTGGGCTATAAAGAGGGATGGCTTTTTCGTCTACGGGTGTTAAAAAGGAAGATCCAAAAGTCAGCGGTTGAACAATTTTACTGGCCACTGGTTTTCCGTTCCTAAAGGCAGGCTCGAATTCCCATTGTCTAACAGCTTTCAACGTCGGTTTCTCAAGATCAGGATGAGAAGAGTGTTTGACTATGGCATTGGTAACATCTCCTTTGGCGTTAATTTCTATGACCACACTAACGTAGGCATCGGAGGAAATGATATGACCGAAAAAGCTCGGGCTGGGCGTGTTAATTGGGCGCGGGCTGATGTCCAGGTTTTCTGCTGAGACCAGGATATTTCCAAGTATCAGCGTAAGGCCGAATATCATTGTTGTTATTTTTGCTGAGTTCATCGAAATGAATGGGTTTACGGATGAAAGAATCGAAAGCATCCCATTAAATAGTTATTCGCCTCCAGTTAACCGACGAAGTAGTCGCATTTTTAGCAAACCTCTTACACAAGCCCTGCAGACCAGTTCGAGCTATTCTCCGCTTCGTAAATTACCTTTGAAGGGTGGTCTGTGACCTTATGTTACTTTAATGAATCGAGAATTCGCAACACCGCTGGCTCGTCTTGCTGCAGCTTGTCTTTTAATTCAAACAGGACTTCCGCGACTTTTTCGTAAGTCGGGGTCTGTTTGGAGCGGTATTCAGATAGGAGTTGTACATAGCGTATGGTTCTATCTATGAGTTTGAAATTTGAGGCTCTGACGTAAGTCATCAGGTTACTTTCAAAGCGGTCAAGTCGACCCATGATCAGAGTCGAATGGATATTCAACACCTGTTTAAGGATTAAATTTTGGTCGAAAAAAGGAAGGTGCTTTATATTTACGGACCATTTGTAGCCCCGGAAACTTAGTTCAAGCTGGTCCTTGTTAGCATCTACATCAAAGAGATATTGATTCGAGCCTTTGTTGTTTTCCAATCGTTTTTGTAGACAGCTACCATCGATATAGAAACCAAGAATGTAATTGTAGCCAGTGAATGAACTGATTCCTTCCCATTCAAGGCATCGGGGAGGTCTCTTCAGAACGTGCTCCCACGCTTGCTGAACATTTCCAGTATCTGGCACGGTAAGGTAGCACCAACCGGTTGTGTCTACAGCTTGTTGTTCATTTTCAAACGGAGGTAAGCTGAAAGTGGGAGATCTTTCAGTTGTATCGGTTAACACGGTAACCCCGTACTCCCTGGTACGGTAAATGACGTAATCCCCTTTTTTATAGGTATCCGCTTCCGCTTCCGTTATTTTGTCGAGTCCTTCTAAATCGATGGCGTTCCAGGTATCATAAAAACGTCGGTACCGTTTAGAAAGCAGAACCGCGTCTCCTCCGGTTTCTATTGCCCAACCGATACTTGCCATAAGGACGGTGCTCGCTTGCATCCGTGTGCTGCCTGACAATCCCATAGGGCCAACTGCCAGGCATTGGGATTGGATCTTAGGGTCTTCCAGTATGCGTCTTGAGCGTTCGACAAAACGCTTAAGCTGAGTGTCTGGATTGCAGTAAAGGAACCACGGTCTTCTCTCTGATATTTCACTGGCGGCCTCTGTTGCACCAATTACGAACGGGGTTTCTCCTCCTTCAGTTGAGCCAATTAACAGATCACCGTTTTTAAACCCTAACTCTTTCAATTGCCGCTTACCGTACTCGGGTCGGTCTTCGAAATTTTCTATCGACTTGATTAAAGCAACATCTCCGCCTGCCATAAATCCGATAAACCGATTTTTATTATCAATCGAGCTTAGTCCTTCCCGGCAAAAAATCTCGAGAGCGATCGAGAGTCTTCCAGTGGCTCCGCATCCGCAAAGATATATTTTGCCTCCCTCTACCAAGGTTTCCTTGATATCTGCACCCAGTTTTGCAATTGCAGGCAAATAGGACTCAAGCCTTGAAAGTGCTTCGATGTCCACTCGCTTAAGATTTTCAATAGCTAAAGATAAGTCTTCTTTGGCTTCTTTTGAAAGCTTTTGGGTAAGAGGGTGAGTTTTCTCCGTATCCAGAGAACCTAGCTTAAATTGGTCCGCTATGTTGAGGTAGGCTTCACAAGCTTCGCTTCTCATTAATCTCTTTTCCTGAATATGAGATTTTTATAGGTTGAAAGTGATCAAGTATTGTAGAGTCGATCACCAAAATCTCCCAAACCAGGCAGAATATATTTTTGACTGCTCAATTCTCTATCCAAAGAAGCGGTGTGTATGTTTATTTCCGGATGCTTTCCCTCCACTGCTTTTATCCCTTCAGGTGCAGAAATAATACTAATTACAGTGATTTCCGCTGCGCCTTCTTCGATGCATACATCGATTGCCTTTAAGGTGGAACCGCCGGTAGCCAGCATCGGATCAACGATAAATGCCTTTCGTCCCTTTAATGAAGGGATGTTGCGATAGTAGCTGCGGCTGATCGCTGTCTTTTCATCTCTTTCCAAACCGATATAACCAACGACGGCTTGTGGCAAAATATCCAATGTGGGCTCAACCATGGATATGCCGGCTCGAATGATGGGGACAATCGTCAGCTTATCCGCCAATTTACATCCTTCCGTATCTTCCATCGGGGTAGATACCGTCTTTAATTCCGTATTGAGAGATCTTGAAGCCTCGATCACCAGCATCTGGGTGATCCTTTTACAGGCTGTCCGGAATGCATCGCTCGATGTTTCTTTATTTCTTAACTGAGTGATGAGTATTCGAGCTAAAGGGTGGTCGATAATGTGAAGTGGCATTTTGGTAATGTAAGTTGCTTTCTCGTCCAAGCACGACCGTAAAATATCTGATAAAGGTCAACGATTTCCAGGTAATAGTTTTCTTGGTGTATTGATCATTGTTCAACTGACGTGATCAACTCGCATCCTAGTAATATTTCGCATCAATCTTAAATGAGTTTCCAATCTATCTACCTTGTAGAAGACAATCAGGATAATTCTGACCTGTTTTGTGCATTTTTATCCGATCGATATAATATCACTTGTTTTAGAACCGGATTAGAGCTGCTTACTCATCTGGGTGCTGGAGTTCAACGTCTGCCTGATCTATTTGTTCTTGATATAAGTTTGCCCGGCATGGACGGGGTGAGCCTCATGAAGCGAATACGTGGGGATTATCTTTACAGAGATATCCCGGTTTTAGCCCTTACCGCTCATGCTATGGCTGACGATAAACGTCGTCTGATCCAAGCCGGTTTTGATTGGTATCTCTGCAAACCCATTATGGAAGAAGAACTGTACCATGTTATTGATGGGCTCATCACCAAGTCTCTGACATGAAAATTAAACTCAAGCGGCTAATCTTTCCTGTGTGGGGATACTCACTTGGGATCCTCGTTTTTGTATTATTGGTGAGATTTGGTTTTATTTCGACTGAACTTATAGGAATCAGTGTTTCCTCTTTGGAGGTCGTCCTTATCCTCTATGCATTGGTCCTAGGCTTAGTCCAGGTTTCGCGGCAAAGCCATAGACTCCCCTTTGTTTCTGAATTAGCGTCCTAAAAAGAAGACTTGATTACACTACAAAGATGCTGGTTGATGGCCCTGGCGGAAGGAGCCCGA
>JAQBYJ010000061.1 GCA_027622555.1 Verrucomicrobiota bacterium | reverse complement strand
TTTCAGGACTCATAGGTCCTCACCTTCAAACAATTTATTTGTTCATTCCACTAAAAATAGCGAAGAACCAAAGTCTCTTATCCCGATATCGAATCTAAAAGCCAATTATTGAGAAAAATAATAATAAAATTGAAACCTCAAAAGAACATCCCTCGTTATGTCAGAAGCTCTAACCATTGGCTAATCCCTATGCCTCGTATTATTTTCCTTTTATTACTTCTAGCCTGCTCTGTGGGTACCGTTTCAGGCCAAGCCCCTGAAATCGAAAATAGATCAACTCGCACACTCGCGCTTTCTGATGTCATTTCCCTGGCACTGAACAGAAATTTGACCCTTGAACGGTCAAAGATTCAAATTGAGCTACGGGAAAACGACCTCCTCTTCGCAGAGGCAGATTCCCAAGCCAACCTGACGGGCTCTGTTGGAGGCAACCTCCGCTACTTCGGTAACGGGACCGATTCAGTGTGGGAAGATGGTAGCAATACGAAATCTCTAAGCGGCAGCTTGAATTCCTCGTTGGAGCTTTGGACAGGTGGAGGGAGAGAAGCGTCTATCAACCAGGCAAAAGCTTCCCTCGAAGCAAGCTTTGGTGATCTGAGTCGCTCGCGACAGGTCATTCTATTCAATTCCATTTTCCGCTATATGGAAGCCATCCTTAGGTATAAGGAGATAGGAATTCAGACAGAAGAGCTAGCATCGAGACAAGAAAACCTCGATAGGATTATTCTTAGCTTCGAAAACCAGATCCGTATTGAAGCTGACGTACTTCGACAGAAATCACTGGTAGCAGACAGTGAACGACGTCTTGCCCAAGCAAAACAAACCCATCAACGCAGTCTATATTTCCTTAAGGAGCTTTTGCTTCTGCCTCCTGAAACAGAAATCATTTTAGATATAGAGAACAGCGGATGGGGAAATAACGATTATCTGACCGAGCCCAATGTAGAATCATCTTGGGGACGAATCCTTGAACGCCCGGATTTGTTGGCCCAGGAATATCGGCTGGAGGCGGCCAACCAAAATATACGGATCGCCGAGTCCGGGGGAAAAGCATCGCTCACAGCTTCAGCAAGCTTGAGGACCAGCTATTCCAGTCAGAATAGAAGAGAAGGAATAGTCAGCCAATATTTCAAAACCGAACCAGAACTCTCAGGCGGACTTACCCTCTCAATTCCCATATTTGATCGTCGCAGGACCAGTACCAATGTGGCTCGTGCCACCCTTCAACAAAGACAGGAAGAAATCGACATGGTCGACTTGAAACAAGGAGCTCGAACCGACTTGCTTCAGGCAGTTCTCGATTTCAACACCGCCCAAGCCCAACTTGCATTTTCACAGGACCAACTGCTCTCAGCCGATGCAGCTCTTGAGGCGGAACAAGCACGGTATGATGCAGGAGCTGCAACTCTACTCGATGTGAACAGCCTTCTCTCTACCCGACTGGATGCCGCAGTGGCAGTTGAGGAGTCCTGGTTTAATCTATTCACCAACCGTCTGGATATAACTTTGCAAGACGGCACTCTGGAAACTTTTCTTATTAACAAATTGAATACCCAAGTCCCCGAACTCCGATAAATTTTATGAAAAAAGCGATCATCATCATTATCCTCCTGGCCGGCCTTGGCTACGGCGGCTACCGTTATTACATCCAAAAGGGAGATAAAACGGCGGTTGGCCCTCAATACACCTACGGCAAGATTGAGAAGAAAAACATCCTCAATATGATTACTGCCACCGGCACCTTGGTCGCCCGGGAACTGGTAGAAGTTGGGACCCAGGTATCTGGTACTATCGAAGAAGTGTATGCTGATTTTAACGACACAGTTAAAAAAGGACAACTCATAGCTCTCATTGATCCATCCGTCCTGGACGCCCAGGTCAAAAGTGCCGAAGCAGATCTCATGCGTCAAAAAGCCATGCTCAGGCGTGCGCAAACAGAATACGACAGGTTTTTTCCAGTCTATGAAAAAGGCTTCCTCTCAGGCAATGACTTCCTCAACTACGATATCGGTAGAGAAACAGCGGAAGCCAACGTGCTCAGTGCGGAAGCGTCCCTTGAACGCATAAAGCGCAGTCGGGAGTTTACCGAAATCAGAGCACCCATTAGCGGGGTCGTTATCGACCGCAATGTGGAAAAAGGCCAGACTGTCGCGGCCAGCCTTAACACACCACGGCTCTTTATTATTGCGGAAGATTTGGCTCTCATGGAAATACTCGCGAATATTGACGAGAGTGACATCGGACAAATAAAAGAAGGCCAGGATGTCAGATTTACCGTAGCCAGCTATCCTGAAAGAAAATTTACCGGAAATGTAACTGAGATCCGCCTTCAACCATCGGTGATTCAAAACGTGGTGAACTATACCGTAGTGGTTGAGACGGAAAACGAAGGAAATGTTCTACTGCCTGGAATGACAGCAACACTCGATTTTGTCGTGGAGGAAGTTGAGGACGTATTATCAGTCCCCTCCGCAGCTCTCAGTTTAAAAGCGAGCGATGAAATGGTGGCCGCTCAGACAAAAATCAGGGAAGAAGCCCTGGCCAGAAGAGAAGCTGGCGGCGATGCTACAGCTGGTGGGGAAACCCGCCAACGCGGACAAGGTGGTCAAGCTGGCGCTGAAGGCGGACAAAGGAGACAACGTGGAGAAGGCGGTGGCGGATTTGCTGGTGCCGGCGGTTTTCCTGGCGGCGGCGGTTTTCCTGGCGGCGGCGCTGGTGGCCCTGGAGGCGGCGGTGCTCGAGGAACCCGGCCAGCCATTGGAGTTCTCTGGTATAAGGATGATGCCGGTAAACTCGCCATGATGCCCGTTCGAACTGGCGTCACCGATGGCATTACAACCGAGATCATGGCATTGCGTGATGAAGAGCTACCGGAAGGTCGGGAAATAATTACCAAAGTACTGACTCCGTCAACGGCCCCTGAATCGGCACGACCGGTTAACCCCTTTGGAGGTGGTGGTGATGGACGTGGCCGAGGTGGTCCTGGTGGTGGTGGTGGTCGCCCATTCTAATCCATTGATCAAACATCATGGAAGAAGTCATTAAAACAATCGATTTAAAGAAAACCTATGAGCTGGCAGAGCCGGTTCATGCGCTCCGTGGCGTAAATCTGACCATCAGCCCTGGAGAATTTGTCAGTATCATGGGAGCGTCCGGCTCCGGAAAGTCCACCTTCATGAATATTATCGGTTGTTTGGACAAACCGACTGAGGGCTCTTACCTGCTGGATGGAATACCCGTGAATAAGCTCTCCCGTAATCAACTGGCCGATATCAGAAACCAAAAAATCGGGTTTGTATTTCAGGGATTCAATTTACTATCCCGGACTACCGCCTTGGAAAACACTGGCCTACCTCTGGTGTACCAGCGCTCTAAATCCAAAATAAATCCGAAAACAAAGGCCGCTCAGTGCCTGGAGCGGGTGGGACTCGGCAACCGCATGGATCACCAGACGCAGCAGTTGTCAGGTGGCCAACAGCAACGCGTTGCCGTGGCCCGTGCACTTGTCAATGACCCCGCCTTGATTCTGGCGGATGAACCTACCGGGAATCTGGACTCACGCACCTCCCTCGACCTGATGGGACTTTTTCAAGAGCTTAATGATCAGGGTATCACGATCATCGTGGTTACTCACGAACCTGATATTGCCCGCTTTACCAAACGAGTGGTAGAAATGCGCGATGGCCTCGTTGTCCAGGATACACAAGTCAAGGATCGAGGAAACGCTAAAAAAGAACTAGCCGAATTTTCCGGCGTAATTGGAATATAGGAGAATTGTATGAAATTTTTTAAACTACTTGCCATAGCTCAAGGGAGCTTAATGAAAAACCGTACCCGAAGCATCCTGACCATGTTAGGTATCATCATCGGGGTCGGCGCAGTTATCGTCATGCGAGCTATTGGCGATGGTGCTCAACAGAATATCGAAGACCGTATCAATTCGCTGGGCACCAATCTGCTGATGATACGTTCCGAATCGAATTCGATGGGAGGTATTCGCAGAGGTGCCGGTAGTTCGCGTACTTTGTTTGTTACGGACGTCGAAAAAATCAGAGAACAGAGCAGCTTGGTAATGGCCGTTTCCGGGATCGTCCAGTCAAGCGGTCAGGTCATCGGGGGTGGAACCAATTGGTTTACCAATGTACAGGGGGTAGACCCCGAATTTCTGACCATTAAGAGCTGGGAGGTTGAAGATGGAACCATGTTCACCGAAAGGGACATTAGGGCAAAGACCAAGGTTGCCGTGTTGGGTGCCTCCGTGGTCGAAAACATGTACGGTGGGGTGAGTCCGGTAGGACAAACCATCCGCGTTCAAAAAACACCTTTTAAAATAATCGGCGTCTTAAAGGCAAAGGGTCAAAGTTCAGGCGGCCAGGATCAGGACGACACTATCCTCGTTCCCTTAACCACAGCGGCTTTTCGTCTCCGGGGAGATTCCCAATATGTCAGTATGATTTACGCCAGCGCCACGGATGTCAGCACGATGGAGGCGGCACAGATAGAAATTACAGATACCCTGCGGCAGGCTCATAAACTGATCGATGGACAGGAGGATGACTTTACCGTCCGCAGTCAGTCTGAGTTGACCGAGGCATTCACATCCACAACTCAAACCATGACCACATTCCTGACAATCGTAGCAGCGGTCTCACTGATCGTGGGAGGTGTTGGAATCATGAATATCATGTTGGTTTCTGTTACAGAACGTACCCGTGAGATTGGCATCCGCGTAGCCGTCGGTGCACGAAGCACGGACGTATTAATTCAATTCCTGATCGAGGCAGTGGTTTTGAGCGTCATGGGTGGTGCCATCGGCATCGCCATCGCCTACGGCGTCTGTGAAGTGGTCCAGGAAAAATTCAATATGACCACCATCATCAAGACCTGGATTGTTGCTGTTTCGCTGGGTGTGTCAGCCGCGATTGGGGTAATTTTCGGACTCTACCCAGCCTTCATGGCTTCACGTCTGGATCCGATCGACGCGTTGCGACACGAGTAATATTTAGCCTTCACCCATCTGTTGGTATCCGTCCATTAAGGACATCCATTTTCCAGGATCGTAATGGAAAGTGGTTTCGTTTGTAGCGAATTTTTCAAGTGACCGTTTCAGACGATTGAGGGTACCCGACTTCCATCCGTTGCCTACCTGGATTCCAGCTCGATCAAAATCGATAAGGTAGCAGTATTTCAAGGTCAGTAAAATATTACTTGCGTTCAGATCCTTGTGAAAAACGTTATGATCGTGAAACAGGCGAATCGTTCTTCCAATCCTCATCCACACTGATCTTTCAAGGTCTTCCACTTTTAGGGTAGCAGAAAGAGACAGGCTTTCCCTTATTTCTTTTGTAACAATATCAGACCGGTAAAACAAACCGCTGCGAAGGATTCTCAAAGCAACCCTTCGTGGGGCGGGCAACTTAAGTGACTCGAGTTCCTCGAGCAGCCTCCACTCGCAGTAGGAACGTGTTCTCGTCAATCCCATCCAAACATATTTGTCTTTGGAAAGATGACGCGCACAACCGCCTCGCCAATAATGACGTAGTACATATGCATCCTCGCGAAGCTTAAAAAAATAGGTAGCTCCACGACCGCGAAGTTCTTTGGTTAAAAGACCCGCCTCGCTTAATAATTGCGGTTCAAATATCACCTGCTTCAACGACTCGGGCAAATCTGAAAAGTCAGGGTGTATAAATACCATGTCAATTGAACCAGCCATTCCATAAGTGGCTGTTATTGGAAAAACCCTTTTTGTTTTTCCGAAACCGACATCCCAATCCGTTCCATCACCAAAAGCATGTCCTCCCAAACCAAACGTTTGGTTTTCATAGTCGCATAACGAAGAAGGTAAGAGGGATGATAGGTCACCAACATTGAGGTATTATCAAAATCAAAAAACTGACCGCGAATTTCACCCATCCTGCGCTTAGGATCCGGGCCCAATAAACCGTTCACTGCAGTCATTCCAAGGGCAACAATCACCTTGGGCTGAACCACCTCGATCTGCGCTTTAAGGTAAGGAAGACAGTAAGCCATTTCTTCAGGCGTAGGCGGACGATTTCCTACCGGCGTCGGCATCTCAGGCCGCCAATTCATAATATTGCCAATATAAACCGTTTCACGACTCAAACCCATCGCCGTGATAATTTTGGATAGCAACTCCCCTGCTCTTCCAACAAAAGGTTCGCCTTGCTTTTCCTCATCACCACCGGGCGCTTCACCGCAGAAAAAGATTTCGGCATCTATATTGCCCACACCAAAAACAACCTGAGAACCTGGATTCAGATGCTCCTTACAAATAGGGTCATTTAGAACAATTTCCCTCAATGCATCCCAACGCATTTGCTTATCCCCTTCGGGTAAATTGATTTCGGGCGCGGCCACAGGAATAGCGGGTATTGGTTTCCCATGTTGATTGAGAGCCACTTGAGTTTTTGCTTTTTCGACAGCCTTCTGGATCGGTCTTCCTTTTACAAGATCCTGCAAAGATTCTCCCTTCTGATTCGACTTTTTCGATACGTAGGGTTGAGCAGGATCTTCAACGGCTGAATCAATCGATTCAGGTGACGCCGCGGAATGGACGGCACTCACCTTTTCCCGCAAATCAGACAAAGTAGAATCACCAATGTAGATCCCCTCAACGCCCTCCTGCTTGAGGCGCTTCAACTCATCGATGACTAATTCAATTTGTGTCCGCATTGCTTTTACCCAGGGTTAAGGATTCTACATATTTCCCAAGCATATCAAATTCAAGGTTCATTAAATCACCGATCTTCTTTTGGCTTAGGTTGGTTAATGCCATAGTCATAGGAATCAACCAAACAGCCAAGCTGCGATTTGTTACTTCGGCAACAGTTAAGGAAATTCCATCCAGAGCAATTGAGCCCTTCATAATCACATATTTTGATTGTTCTTCTGGGATCGAAACACGCAGGAAATAATCATTACCTCGTTGCTCGAACAATTCAATTTGACCCGTGGCATCAATGTGTCCCGTTACAAAGTGTCCTCCCACTTTTCCGTTGAACGATAAACTCCGTTCGAGGTTCACAAGACTACCTCCGTCGAGATTGGCAAATGAAGTTAAGCGCTTGGTTTCCTCAAGAACGTCAAAGTGAATTTCCCCTGAGTTCTTATCAAAAAAAGTGGCAGACAAACAACAACCGTTCACCGCAATACTGTCGCCTAGTACAATATCTTCCAACACTTTGCTGGCAGAAAGCTTCAAGACACAGGACGCCGCATCATCTCGCTCAAAGCTAAGGATAGTACCGGTCTCCTCTACGATTCCTGTAAACATAACAACGTTTTACTATTTTAACTGAGCACGGACAAAAGAGGTCTCGTTATTGCGTTCAACAAGCAGAACAAATTCTGACTTTTCTTTATCCGCTTCAACTCTATCCAAAATCTCAAGTACATCCTCGTAGGAATCAATGGCAACACCTTCCACTTGTTTGATCCAATCTCCATTTCTTAGACCCGCGGTTTCGACGGCCGAGCTTCGTTTGACGAAATTTACAATGGCTCCTTTCATTTCGTCCTTAGGCAACCGGAGGTTGATTCCGTCAGTCAGTAAAAATTCACGGATCGTAAAGCCAAGTTTTTCATAGTAACGATAGGCGGCTTCGCGCACATTCTTGGGGCCGGCACCCACCGTTATTGAGAAAGATTTCCTTTCCTCACCACGAATAACCTCAGCCAAAATAATCTCACCCGGTTTTTTCCGACGAATTAATTTTTGAAAATAAGGGGTGATTGAGTAGTCGGGTCGAAATTGAGGAAGCTTCTCTCCATCAACCATTATAAGAATATCATTATTTTCCAATCCCGCCTCGCTCGATGGACTCCCTTCGAGAATCTCACTCAATACAATACCGCTCTGATTCTTGATACCCAGATATTCAGCAACCTCAGGATCGATCGGTTGCATGCCCGATACTCCAATCCAAGACCGAGGACCCTCCACGATTTCAGGATCAATGCCTTGGAGGTATTCAAAAAAATCCTCACTACTCAGTGCGACTGAAGTTTCCTCAGGATTACTCATGGTCACATTGAGCGTATCACGACCAAGATTCATAATACGTTTGTAAGACAGAGGATCTGATGCCCATCCGACAAAAGCGCCAGCAACATTAAAGACAGGACATCCCGGATTAGTAAGATCATCTCTAAAGATTATCTGCCGATCAGGCATTCGTTTAGTCATCGCCACTCGAGCGGTAAGAACATAGGGGTCGAATCCCAATTCCTTTCCAACACCTCCCACGGCAAAAACCGAATCGCCCATATTGACGGTTGCGGTTTCAAATTTGGTGATCGGAGTAAAAACATCCGGCAAGCCATCCTTAAATGACAAGACGTGCCAGCCTGACGAGTAGTCTTTCCCTAAATACACAAGGGGATAATCTTTGTCCCCCTGAGGTAGTGAATAGCCAATAAATTTCTTCAACTTCTCAACAGGAACCCAGGAAGGAATCATACTTTCCAATACAACTATCGTTCCTTTGTCATCAACAATCAAACCGTAGGTATATCCCTCCTGCCGGTCCATCTCGCGTTCGACTACAAATTCGAGTGCCACTATGGTCTTCGATCGTTCCAGAACCAAGTCACTTAGGTTCTCCGGAAAAGTATCCGCATTGAGCGAGGAGGCTCCCATTAAGGATCCTATAAATAATACAAAAAAAAGTCTCATGGTTTAAGAATGAAAAGGGAGGTTCGGAAATTTCGGGTGACTTCAACAAATAAGGGTTGTGCATTGCCATCAAATTCCTCGTGCAAGGCTTTGAGATCTATCAAAGAACCTACCGGCTCCCGATTTATTTTGGATACAATGTCTCCTGAGCGGATACCGGCCCGATCTGCCGGAAAGGCTGTTTTGGCTCCCAGCACAAGAAACCCATCATCCGAAACCAGTTTGTTTTCTCGAGCATAGGACCGACTAACCTCACGAACACTCAGTCCCCATTTTTCAAAAGCCCACTCTTCGCCAACCCGACTTTCAAGTCTCTCTGTTGTAAGGGTCTCTGAGAATCGCGCGTCCTGGCGACTGATCTCAAAGGTGATTTCTGAATCAATTGGGTAATTCGCGATACGATTCTGGATCGGGGGCAGCTGTTCAGGAAATCGACCATCAAGACTGTTGGAATCCATAGATATAAGGATATCACCAGGCTGAATTCCCTTAGTTGCAGCAGGAGATCCGGGATCGACACTTTCAACCAATACACCCTGATTGGCTTGAATGTTATAAAACGTTTCCAGGTCTTGCATGGGACCAAGAACAATTCCCACATAACTTCGGATAATCTCCTCATTCTCCAAAAGGCCTGCCAGAACGAATTGCGCCGTCTGCGAGGGGACTGCAAAACCAAGATTATTCGATCCTAAGTACGCGCGCGTGTTAATGCCAATTATTTTGCCATCCTCATCAACCAGCGGCCCTCCACTGTTTCCCGGATTAATAGCAGCGTCTGTTTGCAGCCAGGTATTGAAATATCCGGTTTCATATCCACGCACGCCATCTGCACCTTCGAAAAATCGATTGGTATTGGAAATAATTCCACGGCTAACCGTTCGAGTCAGGCCATTAGGTGTTCCTACTGCAAAAACGGTAAGCCCTGGGTAAACTTCATCCGAATCGCCAAATTCAGCATAAGTAAAACTCAGGCCGCGCTCCTTCAGTTCTTCAAGGTCCAATTTGAGTAGGGCCAGGTCAGTCCAGTGATCCCATCCAACGAGTTCTGCCCTTACCCTCTCCAAATTGGAAAGAGTAATACGAATCTCCTCAGCGAAGGTGGAAACCACGTGGGCATTCGTTAAGATGTGACCTTCTTCGGAAATAATTACACCCGAGCCGACACCACTGATATTCTGTTTCGAACCACCACGGTAGGTTACTTCCCTCACATCGATGCGAACCACCGCGTCCAGCAATTGTTTAAACCCTTCATTCGAAGTGGTCCTCGAACCGCTCGAATTTTTGGTAGTTTGGGTCGTTTCACAGCCAGACATTAACAGGGCAGCAATCAGGATAAATGATAAGAATGGGATCCGAAATGGAATCATAGTTTGGGTTATTGACTGGTAATTCGTTTCAATCAAGCTAGTTCACTTCATTTGATTATGTCGACACCAACAACAGACTATAACTTCTCCCAAATCGAAGCGCACTGGCAAAATTTTTGGGCCGAAAATAAAAGCTTTCAAGCCAAAGATTTTTCCGAAAAACCAAAATATTACATTCTGTCTATGTATCCCTACCCCTCGGGAGACGGACTTCATATCGGCCACGCGATCAACTATACCGCTCCCGATATTTTGGCTCGGTATAAAAAATCCCAAGGATTTAACACCCTCCAGCCAATGGGTTGGGATGCCTTTGGCCTTCCGACGGAACAGTATGCCATAAAAACAGGCACCCATCCTCGCATTGTCACAGAAAAGAATGTCGAAATATTTCGTGCTCAACTTCAGAAAGTAGGTTTTGCCATTGATTGGGATCGGGAGATAAATACCACCGACGCCGGTTATGTGAAGTGGACACAGTGGATTTTCCTGCAACTATTTAAACGTGGCCTCGCTTACGTATCTGATCAGCCCGTCTGGTGGTGTCCTGCATTGGGTACGGTCTTGGCAAACGAAGAGGTGATTGATGGTAAATCCGAACGCGGTGATCATCCCGTCGAAAAACGAAAATTACGCCAATGGGTATTAAAAATCACTGCGTATGCCGAACGACTACTCGAAGGTCATACGGACTTGAACTGGCCCGATTCATCCATCCGCTTACAAAAAAATTGGATTGGTCGTTCAACCGGAGCCGAGGTGGAATTCAGTATAGAAGGACATTCTGAAAAACTCCCCATCTACACTACCCGGCCGGATACCCTTTTTGGAGTTACCTATATGGTGCTCTCTCCGGAACACCCATTGGTGGATAAGCTGACCACAACGGAGCAAGTCAAGGCCATCGCAGATTACAGAGTTGATGCCGCGAAAAAGAGTGATTTGGAACGAACAGATCTGGCCAAAGACAAGACTGGAGTTTTCACGGGATCCTACGCCCTTAATCCGGTAAATGGAGCCAAAGTTCCGATCTGGGTAGCGGATTATGTTCTGATGAGCTATGGAACCGGAGCCATCATGGCGGTACCCGGCCACGATGAACGTGACTTTGAATTCGCTACGAGCTTGAACATCCCCATTCAACGGGTGATCCAAGATGAAGCTGCAGCAGCCAAAAATGAGCCAACCCAGCTCCCTTTCAGCGGAAAAGGCACTATGATCAATTCCGGCGAATACACTGGAATGACCTCCGACGAAGGGAAAGCGAAAATCATAGCCAATTTAGAAGAACGCAACCTAGGGTCAGCCAGTGTCCAATACAAACTTCGGGACTGGCTGTTCTCTCGACAACGTTATTGGGGTGAACCCTTTCCGGTAATGTGGGTTTCAAAAGAAAACTACGAACAAGCGACCGCTAATGAAGCAAACCCTTTCCGCGAATTCTTACCCGAGGAGCCTGTAACTTTCGAAGTGGAAGGAGAGGTTCATTACGCCCTACCCACTCCTACCACTCATCTACCTCTGGAACTGCCGGATGTGGAATCCTATGAGCCGATCGGCACCGGGGAAAGTCCCTTGGCAGGAGTTACAAAATGGCTTGAAAGATGGTTAAATACGGAAACGGGTGAATCGATTCCACGCTCCTCAAATAAACCCGAAGGGGATAATTGGGTGAAAGGTACCCGGGAGACCAATACCATGCCACAATGGGCAGGTTCATGTTGGTACTATTTACGTTATTGCGATCCAAAAAACACAGAGGCACCTATCGATCCGAAAATTGCAGAATACTGGGGCGTTCCTGATTTCTACATTGGAGGCGCTGAGCATGTGAACCTGCACCTTCTTTATGCCCGTTTTTGGCATCAGGTATTGTTTGATGAAGGAGTTACCCCGTGCCCTGAACCGTTCCCGGCTTTACTCCACCAGGGAATGATTCTGGGCGAAATGGAATTCACCCAGTTCTCAGATTCAAACGGCACACCCGTTTCATTCGATGCCATCACCGAAGAAATGGATCTAACCAAATCGACGGTACCAGAATCCGATGTCGAGAAGGCTGGAGACAGTTGGTTGCTCAAGAGTGACCGCACCATCAAAGTGGATGCGCGTTCGCACAAAATGAGTAAAAGCCGCGGCAATGTGGTGAACCCCGATAGTTTGATCAAATCCTACGGTGCTGACGCAACCCGGTTATTTCTAATGTTCCTTGGTCCGATCGAAGACATGAAGCCTTGGAACACCCAGGGAATAGAAGGAGTTTTCCGATTTCTTAAACGTTTGTGGCGTGAAGTCGTAGCCGAGGATGGCGGTCTTAATCTCAAGTTAAGTGACGGACCTGAGACAAACAAAGACCTGGACAAGCTCTTACACGAAAGCATCAAGAAAGTTACCCAGGACATCGAACGTCTGAATTTCAACACGGTGGTATCTCAATTAATGATACTACTTAATCTGATGGTAAAAACGTCCGGTTATTCGAAAGAAACAGCTAAATCTTTTATCCAATTACTAAACCCAATGGCTCCTCATATTGCAGAAGAGTTATGGGGTCGCCTGGGAGGCTCGGGATCCATATGCGATACCCGCTGGCCATCCTTCGATGAATCAAAGCTCATTCTCGACGAAGTGGTAATTGTCCTTCAGGTAAACGGGAAGCACCGGGGAGAACTGGTGGTATCCACAGACGCCACGAAAGAGGAAATCGAAGAACTGGGACTCAGCCAAGAGCGTGTTCAAAACAGTATCGAAGGGCTAACAATCCGGAAGGTCATTTACGTTCCAGGTAAAATCCTCAATATAGTCGCCAACTAGCTTATAAGATAATGCTTACCCAAGAAGGTTGTTTAAAACGCCGTTCCCGTTTGTGGTCATCCTTACCTGATTCTGTGGAATGGGTTCTCATTTCCAATCCGAGACACGTAAAATATTTTTCCAACATCTGGGTAAATCCGATCAGTTTTTCCGCCGGGCAAAGCGTATGGCTGCACATGGAACGATCTGGGAAGGTCATCGCGCTTGCCGATAACTTTACACTCAAATCATTGAGTGGAGAGGCTTACGTTGACGAAACCATTTCTGAAGCCTGGTACGACGGAAAAAACTCGGTGGACAATCGGGATTACAAACAGGCGACCGCGCTCAAGAAACATTTTGGTTCGCTCACCCTATCGAACGGAGCCATTGAATGCGACTCCCTTCCTGTGGCGACCTTTGAAACAATTACGGGTGAACCCGAAGTAAAGATCAAGCTAGGCGATGTCATTAAATTCCTGAGACGTCAAAAAGAAGCAGACGAAATAGCTCATCTAAGAACCTGCATGGAGGCCTGTGAAGCGGGGCATCAAGCAGCATTGAACTTCGTTCGCCCAGGGGCTACGGAAATGGAGGTGTACCGTAATGTGCATGCTGCGGTGCTCGAACAGGCTGGCAGGCCTTGCCTCGTCTACGGTGATTTTAGAGCAACCAACGCGAACCTTCCGAAAGCAGGCGGACTGCCCATTGATTACACGCTGCAAGAAGGCGATCTCTACATTCTGGACTACTCGGTTATTCTGGATGGATACCGTAGCGATTTCACAAACACCATTGCAGTAGGAGAACCTTCGGATGATCAATGTGCCTTGATGAATGCTTGTATCGCGAGCCTTGAGGCAGGCGAGAAAGCCTTAAAAGCAGAGGTAGCCTGCAAGACCATTTTTGATATATGCTCGGAAACCATGATTCAAAAAGGATTCGAAGCCTTGCCAAGTCATGCGGGACATGGACTCGGGCTGGAACACCCTGAACCTCCCGCCATCGTAAGTAATTCTACAGACACCCTGTTGATTGGCGATGTGGTAACCTTGGAGCCGGGGAATTACATCCAAGGAATCGGTGGAGTCAGGATTGAACGGAATTACCTGATAACTCAAAGCGGATCGGAAAACTTAAGCCATCACAAGATTGCATTGCAATAAGCGCGGAACTTACGACAACGAATCAACTCAAAGAATTTCAGAGCGAGCTTTGGAAGTTATTTCTTAATAAATTCCTAGCTCTCACAGTTCCAAGTCAGTATTGGATCGCCTCTTCATCGAATTGGCATAACGATCGTTTTTCTAAAATATGGTATTATCTTTCTTACCGTCACTCGGTCCGCCAGAGATCCTGGTCCTTTTATTCATGGGCCTAATCTTCGGTTTTTGGATCTGGGCCCTAATTGACGTAATCCGTCGAACGGACTTCAACGGACTCACAAGAACCGTTTGGATCATAGGCCTCTTTGTGTTCTTTTTTGCGCCCCCGATCATCTACCTTATTTTGAAACTGGTTAATAGAAAACCGATCCCGGAAACAACGAACTACCTGAACAATTAGACTTTCGTTAAGGTAGTAATTTGCTAAGGTGGACCACATGTCTGTTCCACCACTATTAAACTTAGACGAGGTACCCGAGGTCGAAAACTTCTGGGGAGAAAATCAAAAATATAAGCGGCTCCGTCGCCATATATCCTTAGCACTGGGATCAGGCAGGGACGGTAACCCGGTGCACCCCTTTGATGTTGAGATGACCCGCATTCTTCCCCAACACCACAATTGCCCACAACATTGCCACACTACTATGGATGAGTTTTTCATCATCACGGAAGGTGAAGGAATTATGTATCGGGGAGATGAAGAATTTCCCATAAAGGCCGGTGATTGTTTTTACCAACCCAAGGGCACCTATCACAGGATGTTTAACACGAGCGAAACAGATTTCCTGGTTTTCTTCGTCATTGCGAATGAAGTAGAAGAGTCTCGAACCGAAATCCTGAGATACTAGATACAATCAAACTTGGGGAGTAGATTCTTTTTCAAGACAGTCGCTACAAATACCATCGCCATCCTTATAGCGAAACTCACGTTCGGGATTGGATTTATCAGTCGCCCCACAAGTTGCGCAAATATGGAATGCTTCTTCGGCGTATGCTTTTGTCTCTTTCTGGTGTTCGATTCGTCGCTTTCGATAGTACATTGCCTGGTACAAATCCTTCCCAAAGAATAATGCGTAATTAGCTAAAGCTGCGATGATTTCAAGTCGTGTGGCCACTGAAGGTTGAAGGAAAATCAAAGCCATGTACCCCAAGGAAATCCATGCTAAGTATTTCACCTTGACAGGTAAAATGAAGAAGAGAAGAAACTCAAAATTTGGATACAAGGTCGCAAACGCAAGAAACACAGAAATACCTATATAATAATTGGTGAATAATCCAAAGGGCATCAACAGGGAAGCCAACCAGGTGGCAAAGACTCCAATTAATAAAAACAGGTTGTATTTAAATGTTCCCCATTGAGCTTCCAATGCCTGGGAAATCATCCAGAAAATATACCAGGCAAACGCAATCAGGAGCATACTTGCCCGGGGCGGAATCAACATAAAGGTAAACAAACGCCAAATCTCTCCATTCAAGACCAAGGTGGAGTTTAAATATAAAGCGGAGGAGGTCATCCTTCCGAAATTTATAAGCGCAAAAATAATAACCTGCCCGGCCACTAAATACAGAGCCAAATTACGAATAGCCAAATGGGCGAAGCGTTTTTCTAGTTTATCAATCCATTTCATTATAATGCAGGAAACATAAGGAGTCCTAAGCAAAGCAAGGGTTTCTTCACTGTCCAGAAATAAGCACCTGACAGATGACCTGGAAATTTGTTCTAGGCTTGTCTGCCGCAAAATATCCAACATTTAGAATTAGTATGAATACTCAAGTGCCGTGCTGTTGTTATGAGAAAACCGGAAAGCTGTTTTATTTTGCGCGAATGTGCTCGAAGATTCGGATCAACGCCGATGGATGTTTACCTGAAGCTTACTTCGACATGCTCGGGAATGGTTTTGATGGAAGAACCTGTCGTTACCTTCAGGTAACTTATGAAGAAGTAAAAGCCGAGGTGCTTGCGGGGAAAACAAACGAGGAAGTGCTCGCTTGGTGTTTTGAAAACGGCAGGAAGCTCACCGATGAAGAAATCCTTATTTACAACAGCTTTATGAGCAAACGCGGTTGGCGGGATGACGAAACGAGAGAATTTATCCCCGACCTGATTGAATCCTATGGCGTCAAACCGGACAGCCGACTGGTAACGGACTTCGACGTTATTGAGATGGATGAAGGCCGATGGTATCCAGAACAGTGGCAGGGTGCCTGGTTTGGATAATCTAGTTTAATCCGAGGATTTTTCGACCTTCATCACTGATCATGTGAGGTGTCCAAACAGGATCCCACACAATATCAACCTGAGAGGATTTCACGGCAGGCAAGGCGTCTATCTTTTGCTGAGCGTCAGCTGCAATTGAGGGCCCCATGCCACAACCTTGAGCGGTGAGGGTCATTTTGACGAATACCTCGTATTCTCCTTCTCCGAGGTCAACAGCGCTTAAATCATAAATCAACCCCAAGTCGACAATGTTGACTGGAATTTCTGGATCAAAGCAGGTCCTCAAGGCTTCCCAAACATGTTCCTCTGAAAATTCACCTTCAGCCACCGGGGCCGTTGCACCTTCAACCGTATATTCTGATTGGCCGTCCTCACCGAGTGCGTCCAGGTCCTTAGCGCTTATTCGGTAAAGCCCACCATTCGCTTGAACGGTGACCGTGCCACCTAAGGCTTGGGTTACCTGAACGTCGGTGCCTTGCTTTAGCGACAATATATCTCCTGCCGGAATTAAAGTAGCCTGTGTATCCCTGATAAGAGTGAATGACTTTTGTGCCATAAGTTACTTGATAAATTGATAATTGATCTCCGGAAGGAGATAGATACCACGAGGATCATTGAAGGTCTTCAAGCGTTCAAGATCCTTTTGCACCTGGCGTAATAAACCAGTGGCAGGGTCGATCGAAACATCCAAATCTTGCCCGGCAATCAAGGCTTCGAGCAATTGATCCATATTGTTTCCTTTTGGATAATCTGAAACCTGGTATTTACCGTCCTCAAGGTTTGCCAATTTTGCGGCATGTCGAATGGCTGCCTCAAGTCCCCCAAGCTCGTCGACCAACCCTACTTCTAATGCATCCTTCCCCAGCCAAGTCCGGCCTTGCCCGACCGAATCAACCTCCTCGATCTCCATGTCCCTTGACTCAGCAATTTTCTCAATGAATTTATCGTAATACCAGGTCGTGGACTCTTCAAGCTGCTGCATCTCGGCTTCGGTTTGCGGACGGGTCATCGTCCAACTTCCCGCATAGTCGTGGGTTCCAGCATAATCCCAGGTAATTCCAAAATCATTAGCAACCTCCTGGATATTGAAAATCAAACCGTACACGCCGATGGAACCAGTGATGGTGTTATCCTGAGCAAAAATCCGGTCAGCATAGGTAGACACCCAATAACCGCCACTCGCCGCAACATAGCCCATGGAAGCCACTACGGGTTTACTTTCACCCAATAGGCGAATTTCCCGTTGAATGATCTCAGAAGCCTGAGCTCCTCCACCCGGGCAATTGACCCGTAAGACAACGGCTTTGACATTGTCGTTTAGGCGAATTTCGCGAATCCGGCGTGCCAACTTGTCACCGCCTACCTGACTGGAACTGCCTTCGCCAGCAACAATCACTCCTTCGATATAAACGATGGCAATCTCTTTGTCCTTCGATGAAGGTCCGTTAACCGGATTGGCGACCATGTACGAAGCCATATCGATCTGACTGAATGTCCGCTTTTTTTTATCCTCACCCGACACCTTTTTGAGCTTTTCCAACATTTCATCGAAATAGATCAACTCATCTACAAAGCCATGCTCCTTAGCTTTTTCAGCCACAAAGGAACGATCAGAACCAGCAATAGCATCCAAGGCTTCGACGTCAATTCCTCGAGATTCTGCTACCTCCTTCGCCATCGAATCCCAAAGCCCTTGAATTAAAATCATGGTTTGCTCGCGGTTGGCCTCACTCATATGGTCTTGAACATAGGGCTCAATTCCCGCCTTGAATTTACCCACCCGAACTGGCTGTGCACCGATTCCCCATTTCTCAAAGGCGTTGGCGTAAAACATCATTTCCACGCCAAGCCCGTTGAACATCAATTCGCCGAACGGGTTCATAGAAACCGTATTGGCAACCGAGAAAAGATAGTAATCTCTAGGCATTGCGTTTACGACATAAGCTTCAATCGGCTTACCACTCGTTTTAAAGTCAATCAGAGCATCACGCAACTCACTGATGGCGGCATAGCCGGAACCGAAGTTAACAGACTGTAGATTCCCCGTCAAAAACAGACCTTTCACTCTTTTATCGGTTTTGGCGTATTTTATGGCGTTTAGTAGTTTTCTGAGACCGACCTGGGGGATCTCACTATTTGAAATGGCCTGTTGAATCACATCATCAAGCGTCACCGACGGGGGTTTGTCGTTAATACTCATTGAAATATCAAGAACGAGCACAGCGCTGTCAGGCATATCAGCAACGGGCTCCTGGAAAGCAAGACCCACGATCAGGATAATAATAAAACCGCCGAACCCTAAAACGAAAAGAGCAAGCAGGGTTCCTAAGAAGCTACTAAAGGTATTTTGAATAAATCGCCACATATTGGATGAATGAGATAATGTTGCAGCTGACACCGTTGACTACCGGATAGGCCAAGGACAATAGAATTGTCTCACATGTTTTCCTAAATGATATGGACCAGGAACCATAAGATTCAAAAATATCGATTGAATTCACAATAATATTACCTATGTCTTGGTCGCGAATAACAAAAAACCATCATGAGCAAGGTATTGATAATTGGAGCTGGAGGCGTTGGCCGAGTAGTTACTCATAAATGCGCCCAAGTGCCCGAGGTATTCTCTGAGATTTGGCTGGCGAGCCGAACGGTGGCTAAATGCGACCAAATTGCCTCGGAAATTAAAACAAAAATTCACACAGCCCAGGTTGACGCAGATAATACCCAGGAGCTTATTGAATTGATCAAACGGATCGGTCCGAAACTCATTATCAACGTGGCATTACCCTATCAGGATTTGACGATTATGGATGCATGCCTTGCCACTGGCGTTGATTACCTCGATACCGCCAACTACGAACCGCTCGATGAGGCAAAATTCGAATACAAGTGGCAGTGGGACTATCAAGAACGGTTTAAAGACGCTGGCCTCATGGCCCTGCTGGGATCTGGTTTTGATCCGGGAGTCACCAACGTTTTCTGCGCCTACGCTCAAAAACACTATTTCGATTCCATCGAATTTATTGATATTCTCGATGCTAACGCAGGCGATCATGGGCACCCTTTTGCGACCAATTTTAATCCGGAAATCAATATTCGTGAAATAACTGCGAATGGTCGGCACTGGGAAAATGGAACGTGGAAGGAAACAGAACCTTTATCCATTAAGAACGTTTTCGACTTTCCGGTCCTTGGACCCAAAGACGTCTATTTGTTGTATCATGAAGAATTGGAGTCATTGGTGAAAAATATTGATGGTCTTAAGCGAATTCGATTCTGGATGACGTTTTCTCAGCAATACATTACCCATTTGAAGGTTTTGGAAAACGTGGGCATGACCCGAATCGATCCTGTGATGTACGAAGGAAAAAAAATTGTGCCTTTACAATTTTTAAAAGCCGTACTTCCCGATCCTTCCAGCTTAGGTGAACGAACTAAGGGTAAAACCTGTATTGGTTGTATTATTTCCGGGAAAAAAGACGGGGAAGCCAAAACAATCTATATCTACAATATTTGCGACCACGAAGCGTGTTATGAGGAAGTGAATTCCCAAGCCATCTCCTATACAACAGGAGTCCCGGCAATGATTGGTGCCAAACAAATCCTAAGTGGAAATTGGAAAAAAGAAGGCGTATGGAACATTGAACAGCTAGACCCGGATTCGTTCATGGAAGATCTCAATAATTGTGGTTTGCCCTGGGAAGTTCAAGAGCTGGACCAACATCCGGAGCTTTAATTGTAGTTGCTATGGATATTCAAAATTCCCCAACACCCTGTTACATCATAGATATGGGGCGATTAAGGGAAAACCTCGAGCTGTTAAAGCGAATCCAGGACGAAGCGGATTGCAAAATCATATTGGCACTCAAGGGATTTGCGGCATTCAGCACTTTTCCACTAATCAAAAAGTATTTGGTCGGGACTACAGCCAGCTCGGTTAACGAAGCGTTACTTGGAAAATTGGAATTCGGTGGTGAGGTGCATGTTTATGCCCCTGCCTATTCCCAAACGGATATTGAATCAATTGCCCCAATCGCCCATCACTTGTCCTTTAACTCAGTGTCACAGTTTCATCGGTACAGACAATACGTTAAAGAGACCAATGAAACGACCGAGATGGCCCTTCGAATAAATCCTGAATATTCAGAAGTAGATGTGGAGCTCTATGATCCTTGCGCAAAAAACTCACGCCTGGGGGTAACTGCTGACGCGCTTATAGATGCCGACCTGAATGGAATTACTGGATTCCATTTTCACACTCTCTGTGAACAAAACGCCGGGCCACTTGCCCGAACGCTAGAAGTTGTTGAACAAAAATTTGGCAGATGGTTTAATCAATTGAAGTGGATAAACTTTGGCGGTGGTCATCACATTACCCGATCAGACTACGATACCGAGCTTCTAATAGCTACGATCAAATCCTTCAGGGAGCGCCATGATCTGAAAGTGTATTTGGAGCCAGGCGAAGCCATAGCCTTGAATACCGGAGTTCTCGTCACAGAAGTGCTGGATATTATAAATAACGGAATGAACATCGCTATTCTGGATACTTCAGCAACAGCCCATATGCCGGATGTTCTGGAAATGCCCTACAGACCTTCGGTCATCGGCGCAACTCTACCGGATGAGAAGATGTATACCTACCGCCTGGGAGGTCTTACTTGTCTAGCTGGAGACATCATTGGAGACTATTCCTTCGAGGAACCCTTAAAAGTAGGTGATCGCTTGGTTTTTCAAGACATGGCTCACTACACAATGGTAAAGAACAATACCTTCAATGGCGTGTCATTACCCTCCATTGCATTATGGCACCCTGAAAGTGAAAAATTAGAAATTGTGAAGCAATTTAACTACAATGACTATAGAGACCGGTTATCCTAGCCTTGTCTTTAGCGTTAATTCCTGAAATCCTTTAAAGAAATCTCAAAACAAGTATCTCTTGTTTTTATAGAAATTGATTCATTTCCAAACACATTATCTGTTCAACTCAAACAAGTTCCATATGAAAAAATACCTAATTACCATACTGGCAGCGACTTTATTAAGCGGAGTTGGCTGTAAAAAATCTGAGACAACAAGCGACTCCCAAAGCCCGCAAAGTGCATCGACATCAACTTCGAAATCGACAGCGGCAACGAAAGCTGCTGCTGCAGCTTCTGCAGAACAGGCAGCAAAATCGGCGGCTCAACTCGCTGCACTCGAAGCAGAGAAAAACGAAGCAATACGCCTAGCAGAGCTTCAGATCCAACAAGCCAAAGATGAACAAAAGCGGAAAATCGCAGAAGTTCAGTCTCGCCTGGAAGCCGAAGAACTTGCCAGGGCGGAAGCGGATAAACGAGCCGCTGAAACAAATAAACGCTTAGAAGCGTTAACCCAATCGCTCGCAGAAGCTGAGAAAAGGCAAGCCGCCCTCGCTGCCGCATCGACCGAATCTTCGCAAACGCGGGAAAGGGAAATGGCCGCAGCCGCGGACACCATCCGAAAAGCAAAGGAGGAAGCTGCTATGTTGAAGAGCCAAACGGAAAAACTTGAACAACAACGTCTTGCTGCTGTAGCTGAACAAGAACGAATTGAAGCAGAACTTCGTTCGGAACTGAAACGTTACCAAGAAATCGAAGATTGGGATTACTCCTATGCCGTCCACGGGGGCGAACAATATAAACGCCAAGCTCATGCCATTATTATGGCAAAATTACGCGCAAACCCAAATCGCGATTAAACGCAAAGTTCAGATCCATTTTAAGGCCTCCCGATGGGAGGCCTTTTTTATTTCCACTGTTTTCGAGGTAACCCAATATTGACTTGGCCCTGGTGGATTAGGCAGCCAAAACTCTCAGCTACCTTATTAATCTCTGAAGTTTTACAATATGGCAGATCATCTGAATTGGGGTATTCTCGGAACCGGATACATAGCCAATAAATTCGCCCTAAGCGTTGCCCAATCCAGCAAAGGCACTGTAGTAGCTGTCGGTAGTCGAAATCAAGAAACTGCAAACATCTTTGCTGAAAAACATAGTATCCGAAACGCCTACAGCTCATACGAAGCCTTGTTGAAAGATGAAAACGTAGAGGTTGTTTACATTTCAACTCCCAATCCATTTCACGCTGAGTGGGCCATTAAAACAGCCAAAGCTGGAAAACATATTCTTTGCGAAAAACCCATCGGATTAAACCACTCCGAGGCAATGGGTATTCTGGAAGAGGCGAATTTGAACGGCGTATTTTTAATGGAAGCTTACATGTATCGTTGCCACCCGCTAATTGCGCGATTGATCGAAATGATTCAGCAAGAAGTCATTGGATCTATTAAGAGCATGCGTTTGGATTTTTCATTTTATTCTCCCCTTGATCCTAAATCTCGGCTCTACAACCTGAATTTGGCAGGAGGAGGAATTTTGGATGTTGGTGGTTACCCTGTTTCACTAGCACGTCTCATAGCTGGTGTTTCTCAAAACAAGGACTTCGCTGATCCTATCCAGGTGCAAGGAATGGGACAGCTTGGATCAACAGGCATTGACGAGTTCGCAATCGCTAACCTGAAATTCGAGGGCGACCTTTTTGCTCAAGTTTCATGCGGAGTCCATCATCAGCAAGACTGGGATGTTCAACTCTTCGGAAGCAAAGGTTCAATCCAGTTTAAGAATCCCTGGGTCCAGGATCCAAGAATCGGAAAAACCACCATTCGAATTGAGAAAAACGGCAAATTGGAATCCGAGGAAAATATTCATTTTGACAGACTCATGTGGAGTTATGAGGTCGATAAAGTTTCCGAATGCATCGGAGCCCCGGAGAAGATTTTTCCAGCCATGTCGTCAGCGGATACGCTTGGAAATATGAAAGCAATGGATGCTTGGCGAAAGGATCTAGGGCTCATTTTTCCTTCCGAAAAAAAGCCACCCATCCTCTCGGGAGAGCCGCTCAATCCGGGTCGAATTGAACAGCTACCCACCCTTCCCTTTGGTGACAGTGATAAAAAAGTATCTCGCCTGGTCATGGGGGTGGATAATCAACTAACGCTTTCCCATGCGTCGGTAATGTTTGACGATTTTATCGAACGGGGAGGAACCGCTTTCGACACTGCCTGGATCTATAACCAAGGCTTCCCTGAAGGCCTCTGGGGAAATTGGCAAAAAGCACGAGGTATAAGAGAGCAAGTTTTCTTGATAGGAAAAGGAGGCCACACACCTTACAACAACCCTGACGCCATAGCAGCTCAACTCAACGATTCGCTCAGAAGACTTAAAACTGATTACATAGATCTGTATTACCTTCATCGGGACAATTTGGAGTATCCGGTCGGCGATTTCATCCATGCCTTAAACAGGTTCAAAAATGAAGGAAAAATCCGAGCATTGGGTGCATCAAATTGGTCCCTCAATCGAATTGCTGAAGCCAATGCTTATGCACTCGAGAACGGGCTCGCTGGATTTACCGCAGTGAGCAACCAATTTAGCCTGGCGGAAATGGTAAAACCTCCCTGGCCTGGTTGTATCAGCTCCTCGGATTCAGAAAGCAGGAATTGGTTTAAACAAAAACAAATACCGCTCTTCTGTTGGTCTTCTCAGGCCAGAGGATTTTTTACCAATCGCTCCAATCCGCAAAACATTGAAGACAAGGAATTGGTTCGTTGCTGGTATAACAAAGAAAATTTTGAACGAAAAGATCGGGCTCAAACATTGGCAAAAGAAAAGGGAACCTCAGTCATAAGTATTGCCCTGGCCTATGTACTAAACCAACCATTTCAAATATTCAGCTTAATCGGTCCGCGAACCCTTGAAGAAACAAGAACCTCTTGCCCCGGGGCCTATATCCAATTGAATAGCGAAGAATTAAAATGGCTCAATTTAGAGTCCTAGTTTCAATTTAACCTATTATGACTTTAAATGAATTAAAAACGCATGTTCGAACCGTTGTCGACTGGCCGGAACCCGGAGTTCGTTTTCGCGATGTAACCCCTCTTTTTGAAACGCCTGAATGTTTTAAGACTATAGTCAATACGATTTGCCAACACTACGAGGAGGTCGGTGTCGATCGCATTGCCGGGGTAGACGCGAGAGGGTTTGTCATAGGTGGTGCGGTGGCCAATCAAATGAACTTGCCATTTGTACTGGTTAGAAAAAAAGGAAAGCTACCATTCGAGACGGTGTCGGAAGACTATTCCTTGGAATACGGTAAGGGCACCATTGAAGTGCATGTTGATTCGGTTCAAAAGAACGAACGAATTGCAATTGTTGATGATTTAATTGCGACGGGTGGCACCCTTCTGGCTGCAAGCAAACTGTTTCAAAGATTAGGTGCAGAGGTAGTGGAAGTCACGGCTGTCATTGATCTTCCAGAACTTGGGGGATCCAAAGCACTCAAAGCCGCTAACCTCAATGTAATGAGCCTAATCGAATTCTCAGAGTCAGAATAAAGAAGAAACAGGTTTATATCGGCAGACCATGACTTCCCTACCACCTGCTGATTATAGTCACATGGCTTTTGCTTGATAGAGGAACGATTTTTCTCTCAAAAAAATTTAGTCGCACAGGTATTCGATCTGAACGGCAAGCACTAACGTGAAATGTCGCTCTGACAAAGCACGCGAAATTTACTAAATTTCAGAACATCTGTAGCCAAATCCATGTCTTCCAATTGAATAGCCAGAGCAGATTTCTCTGATGGTCGGAAAATAAACGGGTAAAGATAATGAACGTTAATTTCAGCTGCCAAAATAAGAGAAAGCAAAGCAGGGACATCGTCCACTGAACTCAACTCAATCACGAGTACATCCGTTTCGGAAAATGAATATCCTGCCAAATAAAGCACCGAACTGGCACTTCCGGGATCGTCTACAATAATTCTTACAATGCTACTATCCGTGGTATCCAAAACCGTCATCGCCATGATGTGAATGGAGTTATCTGCCAACAAACGGGAAAAATCGCTCAACCGCCCCACCTTGTTTTCAAGAAATACGGAAAATTGAATAACAGGATCTCCTCCAACTCCCTCTACCACATTATCGGACATAGACTCTAAGATTCTTTAAAATAATTGGAAATCGCAAAAACAAATTTTAAACCAACAAAAATAATCCGAATTGGCCTATGATTTTATGTTCGCTACTTGAAAATTTCGACATTCATGCCCAAGTTGTTTACTTTACTATGCTAAATCCAACGGAAAAGCCTTTCCAAAAACCGTCCGTCGACGTGCTACAGACTTACCTCAGTAAGCCAATGAGGAAGCTGACGCAATTCCTGGAAGGCCAAATCGAAGCATTTGAACCTCAGATTAGGCATCTAGTTGATTATTGTCTTAAAAACAGTGGGAAACGAATTCGCCCCTCCTTGGTTTTTCTTTCCGGAGAAATTGATAATCCTGCTGTATTTGAAAAACTCATTCAGGTTTCAGCAGTTGTTGAAATGGTCCACATCGCCACACTTGTCCATGATGACGTGCTTGACGGCGCCAATAAACGACGTGGTAAGCCGACCATTAGCTCAAAATTTGGTCAGCACACAGCCGTCCTGCTGGGAGATGCATTATTTTCACACGCACTACATTTAGCATCGCAATTCGATACCGTTGAAGTCTGCCGTCTCGTATCAAAATCGACAAGACGGGTTTGCTCAGGTGAAATTTTGCAAACGTTTCGAAGAGGCGACTGGAAGTTGTCCCTGGAAGACTATTTGGAAATGCTGGACATGAAAACCGGCGAACTCTTTTCCATCTCAACCTACCTGGGAGGTTTGCTGTCAGGTTATTCCAAAGAAGACTGTGAAATTCTAAGGAAATTTGGCACCGAACTGGGGGTAGCCTACCAGGCGTACGATGATCTCACCGATTTTATTGGTGACGAAAACAAAATAGGGAAAACCCTGGGAACCGACCTTACCACAGGAAAGGCAACTCTCCCACTCATTCAACTTTTTCAGCTCAACGATCCAATAGCAACCGAGAGAATGATCGGAGCACTGGAGCGCTCAGATTTGGTCAATATAAACGAATTGCTGGAATCTTATAGCATTTACGATCGAAGTATCAGCTTCGTATCCAGCCTCTGGGAACAAGCAGTAACTACTCTAGAAAAACTTCCTTCCGAGAAACTTGCCAAAGAAAACTTGAATTCAATCAGCCAATTGCTCCGACAGAAATTGAATGAATTGGAACTCTCAAGAGTTGGAACATAAATACCTCAGAAGCTGGAAGAATTACTTTTGTTTATCTGAGCTAAGCACGAAATCTTCTATCTCTTCTGCGCAAATCCCCATCTTATCCTCAATAAGACCGAGCATATCTGGTGGCAATGGTGCTATGAAGCTTCTAGTAAACAGCGGAGCCTCGAAGTGAACACTATAAGCATGAAGCGCTTGTCTATGAAAACCAAGAATTGCGTTCATACTTTCAGTATAACCGTTTTCTATAAACTCAAGGTAGAGTCGATCATCCGGTCCATAGACTTTATCTCCCACTATCGAATGTCCCATGTGTGAAGCATGCACCCTGATCTGATGCTTTCGACCGGTTATGGGAACTACCTTGGCCAGTGTAAAACCACCACGTGAAAGAAGGGGCTGAAAATGAGTCTCTGCCCGTTTTGAAGAATTCGATTTTCGAACTGTTTGCTTCACATAGACTTCAGAATCCAAGTCTTTCGCCAAATGAGTATTTAAGTGAATAGGTTCCATAAATTCACCTTCTAAAACAGCAATATAGACTTTTGATATCTGTTGATTCTGAAAGGCCATCTGCGAATGACGCGCGTGATATTTGTCCTTAGCCAGGAGACAAATTCCACTCGTTTCTCGATCTAATCGATGAACCAGATGGACCAAGTCCTGGCCTAAATACTCTCTAGCTGCGCCAACCAGACTTGACCACGGTCCATTCTTGGAAGGATGGCAAACTACCAATCCAGGTTTATTAATGGCGAGAATCCCGGAATCCTCATGAACGATCCAGGAAGGAAATTCTTCCGGGTCAATAAGTTCAGGTTCGGATGGATATAAAGCAGGATCAAATTCAGGCATAAAAAAACCATAAAACTAGGTGATATATTAAAAATAAAAAAGGAGAAAGGTTGCAAAATCCTGCTTGTGCGTCTAACGTTAAAATCTCAGCAATGATATCGGTTTTTCATCCCATACATCCCTCAAATAATTTCCTCATCGAGAATAATCTCGAGAATTTCCAACCTGGGTCATTTTTAGAAATGACCTACATTGCCAAACACCAACCAAAAGGAAATAACAATGAATAATCCTGACGTTATTATCACAGGTCGTCATATCGAACTCACTGATTCGCTTAAGTTCATCGTCCATGAGAAGACTGCAAAGCTCTTCCACCATGACGATAGGATAATTCGAATTAGAGTTGAATTAGAATACAATCAAAACGTCACCAATACAAAAGAATTTATCGCCAAAGGCCACATCGAGTTGCGTGGGCCAGGTCTGAACGTAACTTCAGAGACTGAAGACCTCTATAAATCCATTGACGACATGGTTCATAAATTAGACCGAATGCTTCGACGAAAGCACCGTCTCAGCAAAGTGAAACGAAAAGATACGCATAGTATAGAGTTTCCGGCGGATCTGCCAAAAGCGGCGAGCGCATAAGACATATTACTAGACAATTTTCAAAAAGCTCCGGTGAATTCCGGAGCTTTTTTTATACCCACATACCATCGGAGTGAACATCCATGAAAAACAGTCGAAAGAGATACTTGACAGCTTTCAAAAGCTTTACAGAACTTATCGCCTTTATTGTGCATCCCTAGCTCAATTGGATAGAGCACCTGATTACGGATCAGGAGGTTGCAGGTTCGACTCCTGCGGGGTGTGCCATTTAAAAACTCAAGAATAGAAGAATTTTTAACGCGAAACGGTTGTTCAATTGCTCCGAACGATCACTTGGAAACACCCTAGCTATATTGGTCACTAAATCCAAATACAGGCTATCCTACCCTGTTAAGAAGAGTTTTTCCATCAATCCATGATCCATCAACTTGGGTACCCACGGAAACTTGATGTTCACCACGAAAATTCCGTTGTAGCAGACTATTCAATACATCAATAGCGGTAGCTCCCATAATATCTCGATGCTGATGAATACCGGTGGCACCCTCAACGTCATCGGTGACGTTCAAACTGACATAACCAATATTATTGGGGATCTTCAATCCAAGACCTTCAGCAGCTTCGAAAAAACAATCACAACGACTTATCACGGCATCAGGTTTAAAAAGCTTTAACCAGGACCGAACCAGATCTACATGATCCTCCTGATTTTCGTCCTTCAATTGTAAGGTAGGTATCGTTTTCTCTTGAGTGGTTGTTGAGGATTGCACCAGGTGATGCGCCGACTCCCATTGGTAACCCCAACGACTTGAAAGGTGATCGCGCACAATAAGGCCAATGCGTTTGTAATTTCGTTCCTTGAGTTTCTTCCAACAGAGTATGAGGTCTGAATAATGATTCTGGACCACATGATGAAAGTGGGAGTAGTGAAGCGGTTTCTCCAAAGTGACCACTGAGTATTGATTCCAATCAAGCTCAATCCTGTCATCATAATTATGGAGTGGAGCCAAGATAAGTCCGCGAATTCCTCTGGCTTTTAATATCTGATCAAAGCGGTTAGCAGACAGATTTTTTGAATTGCACCACATATGCTGAATGGTGAATCCAAGCTCAAGCGCACGTGCTTTTGCTCCTTCAACTACGGCCTTTCCACTAGGAAGGTTTGTCCAGGCATCCTCTCTCGACCAATTGGAAACCAAACCGATAACGGAAAAGTCCTTGTGAACTCGTAACCGACTTCTGTGAGCCGCCAAAGCAGAAAGGGCAGGATCCGGAGCATAACCCATGGATTCAGCTAAATTCTGAACCCGCTTGATCGTAGTAGCCGGGAGAGATCGATGGTTTTTAAGTGCCATGGACACAGCAGCCACACTTAGGCCGGCCTTTTCGGCAATATCCTTTAATCTGATTCTTTGAGGAATGTTTTGCACAAGGGATTTTAGTAGAAGCTCCTCATTGTGAGAAAATGATCAAGCAAAACAACCTAATTGCTTAATTGTTTCAGTGAAGTAACGGGACCTTCCTTAGCAAGGTTTAGAGGGGTTTTACTCCCCAGATCGCTTTGAGGCCTATCGATACAATCGCGGGGTAAACCCGCTCCTACAGTTTTCTTTGAACCGGACAATTCCCCAAGCAATACTGGCTAAAACCACCAGCCCGAGGAACCCCTGAACCGTTGAACCGCGGAACCGCGGAACCCTAATAAAAAACGGGAGAGAAACAGGCCACGACTGAACAAATGAAAACAATTAAAATCCCCAAAAACCGTCTGTATTTGCGGGTCTCCTCAGCAGTCATGGTAAATTGACCGGGATCAATAATGACGCTCAATGAGTTAGCATAGTCTTTATCGGTTCGACCACCATAGTTACTAATAAGATACATAGTCGCCACGCAAACGATAGTAATGATCGGAGACAAATTCAGCTTGTTTTGATAGAAAGCCGGGAGACTGTTCTTAATTCCCTCCAAGGAAGGAAAGCTGAGTAAACAAAATGCCGCAAAACCGAGAACACAACCAACAACCAAGGTAACAAAAGCAGCCTTCTCGGTGGATTTTTTGTAAAAAAGCCCAAACAAAACAGTGACAAAAACTCCAGGCGCCAAAAACGCCCATACTGCCAACAGGTAGTTAAACAGTCCTTTAAAGTTTCGAATATACGGAGCGATAAGCATACAGGCTATCAACAATATCACCATGATTATTCGACCGTCTTTCAATAGCTGTTTTTCAGTGGCATTCTTCTTTATCTTGGCAAAAAAGTCGTATGTCAGAAGTGATCCGCAAGCACACAAACCTGAGTCCACACTGGACATAATAGCGGCCAGCAATCCAGCCAGACATAGTCCCAAAAAACCGACCGGCATCACACTCGTCAGCAAACTGACATAGGCATTATCGATGACTCCTGTATCTTGGCCCTGGAAATACTGAGCGGCGACAACACCAGGAGCTGCGATTACAAAAAGGGCCAGTGTCTTTAGAACACCAGCGAAGATCGCTCCCATTTTCGCATGATACACACTTCCGGCCGACAATGCTCTTTGTACATAGTCCTGGTCCGTGCAGTGACCATGAACACCCAAAATCAATCCACCTGTCAGCATGGGTAACCAACCGAAATCATGATCCCATGACCGAAACAAAGACCACATAGGTTCACCATTTCCATCTGTAGCGGCAAAAAGAACGCTTGGCCCACCGACAGCTGAGATGCCAAAATAAAGCAGTAACAATCCACCTAAAACCAGCACAGCGGTTTGAACAAAATCACAGTAAATCACCGCCTTCAACCCACCTAACAGCGTGTAAGTACCGGCAGCAATTCCAATTATGAAAACGGAGAACCAATACAATTTCTCGGCATGTTCTCCAGTATCCCAACCCAATAAATTTGTCAGCACAAGGGCTCCTGCATACAAAGCTGCGGCAATGTTACCCAGGATGATCATCATCAGATTCATAAAGGAGACAATCGTCCGACACCGACCACTAAAACGCTTTTCAAAAAACTCGGGCGAAGTCGCCAATTTCAACCCCATGTAGGTCCGAATAAAAAACACGGACAGAAAGATAAAACACGTGGCACCAACCAGCTGAAAACCGCCGGCGATGATTCCTATGGAAAACGCTAATCCGGCCTGCCCGACAAATTGCTGGCTCGAAATGTTAGTAGCAAACAATGAGGCCCCAATAAACGGCCACTTCATAGAATTATTTGCCAGGAAAAACTCTCTACCCCCTTTTGCCTGTTTGCGTGAAATCCACAATCCTAGTGAAATAATTCCGATAAAATATATCAGGATTATTAGGGAATCGATGAGTTGGATTTTCATAAGCGAAATGAAAAAGACTGAAAAACGGTCACAGAAGATAAACTTAGCGGAGAAGCGTCAAGGAAGCTGACTTTAAGTACATTAAATAGTCTCCCTTGATAGTATCAGGCTTGAGGGTAACGGTTTGCTTTCCGGCTTTCTCAAAAGTGACGGTCCCCAGATCGAGATCTTTAAACAACCAAAGATTGTTGTGCCGCTCGCCTTCATCCATTTCCTGTCGTAGTACTTGGAGAATATCACCTTCCCAGCTGGCAGTGCCCGATACCTCAGCGGCCAGGATTTGTCCGGCTACCTCAAAAGTGAATTTACTGCCGCTTTGTTCCATCTGAGTGGCCTGGACAATGCTAAGTTTATAACTCCCGGGAGTACTTACATAAACATCCCAAAAGATACGATCGTCGGTGCTTTTTATGTCCTGAATAAAGTCTCCTTTACGTGTGGCTTTACCAAAATTGTACTTCGCTGTTTTACTTTCGATATTCGCAAAGTAGGTGCCTAGTTCGATCGGATCTTTTCCCTTCTGTCGATAAACATTGTTAATATCTGGCTCGCCCTCCAACTCAACAACGACAACCGATGCATAGGCATCAAGCTCGGTGGTACCGAGGCCGATCACTTTGTCTTCTCCATTGGACGCAACTGCCAACGGTTTTTTATCCTTATCAGCAAGCAGGTAAGCTTTAACTACATCGTTTCTGACACCAGGAACTTTAAGAAACCCGTCAGCGGGCCAATCGAAAACGTGAAGATAGATGGTCGAGCCTTTGGTCGTCGATCTCCCCCACTCAAGTTGCAAAAACTGTCCTTTCCGGGTTCCGTAAATACTCTCACCGTTTATGCCCATCCACTCGCCGACTCCAGACAATGCCTCATACTCAGTTCGTGACAGTTCACCATCCGGACGCGGTCCAACATTCATCAAAAAATTCCCACCCTTCGAAGCTATGTCGACCAGCATGCGGATAAGTTCTTTATTCGACTTGGCGCTGACATTCTCCCCTTTATACCAAAACCCTCGATTATTGGTAATCGTTATATTCGATTCCCAATTCCCTGGTAATCCCGCAACAGGAACCTGTTGCTCGGGTGTATAGAAGCCACCATATTTCCCGGTGCCTCTATCATTAAAAATAATATCCGGCTGGAGCTCTTTCATAAGCTTCAACAAGTCGTGAACATCTTTTCTGACAACCGGGTGAGCGATCTGCTCATCTCCCACCGCAGCATGGGGCCACATAATATCGAACCACAAAATATCTATTTTCCCGTAGTTAGTCAGTAATTCCCGAACCTGCCCTCTCTCAAACTCAATAAATCGCCGCCATGACTCGGGATCGCTTTCAATTCGGTCCGGATCGTAATCCCAATAATCGCGTGAAAAATATCGGCCATCTTTGTGATGCCAATCAATGTGAGAATAATAGAGACCGATGGCCAATCCTTCAGCCCGGAATGCATCAATCACTGCTTTTGTTAAATCCGCCTTAGAATCCGAGCTATAAGGCACCAAAGGGTTGGTACTTTTTAACTCTGAAAGCTGGGTATCATAATTATTAAAACCATCATGGTGTTTGGTAACAAAGACGACGTATTTCATCCCCGCATCCTTCGCCGCTCTTGCCCATTTCTTTGGATCAAAATTGGTTGGATTAAACGTCTTGTAGAGTTCGAATCGTGTTTCTCCAATTTCGCGTGGTTCCTCGTTGACCATTTTCCAAATGTAACCGATCTCGGTTTGCGACCAGGCCCCCCAATGAATAAACATTCCGAAACGCCAGTCGTTCCACTCCTCCATGCGCACCGGATCTATATAAAGATTGTCGACAGAGACGGTATCCTTTTTACCGCAGGCTGAAAAAAACAACAGCGCACTAATAATGGAGAGAAGAAGAAAGGTGAATCTGATTTGCATAATTAGGGTATTTTAAACAGTTGCTGCAAAATTTATCCAGTGGATAGGTTGGAGCTAACTTTTGTTAGTCCGGTTATTTCCGCAGGATCCAGGTGTATTTTTAGCAAAGGTTCAAACCGAACATCTACCGAATATTCTTCATAAGGCCAATCAATTCCTACATCCCTGACTTTTACACCCAGCATCCGCTTGGTCAATTCGAGGGTCAAATCGGATTGCACTGATTGACATGCATCATCCCCATACAAATTATTCGTCTCAGCAGGATCATCAGCCAAATTATACAATTCACATCTATCGTCATGGTAGATACTTAGCTTCCAATCGCCCTTCCGTAACATGGCACCTGGACCCAAACTGGTCGGAAGCTGAGGTGCCTTTAGCTTTAGATCGGTGATAGGCACGGTAAATGTCGGACCCCCACCACCGGCTTCTGAAAGTACCGATTCTTTTCCCAAGTCATCGCCGTTTTCCAATGCCTGAAACCAGGATCGACCCACCATAGTTGGAGGTATTTGCACACCCATAGATTCCAGAAGCGTTGGCACCAAATCAATTTCTTCGGTAAGTCCCTTGAACGTGGTTCCCGCCCACTTTTTGTCTGGATGACGAATCATTACTGGAATTTTGGTAAGGCTGTCGTAGAAAGCCGGAAGTTTATGGGTCATTCCAAAATCTCCAAGCAGCTCCCCATGATCGGAGAAAAATAAAACAACTGTGTTCTCGGCCAGACCTTTGTCCTTCAGAAATTGCGTGAGCTTGCCAACACAATCATCCACATAGCGGATTTGTCCCATGTAAGTTGCGATGGCTTTCCGCATCTCCTCATCACTGCACTCTTCCATTTGAGAATGCTTGCGCCAGACTTCATTCCGCATCGGTTGACGATCTTTATCAAAGTTACGAAACGATTTGGGTAACTCCACCTCATCAGGATCAAAAAGATCTTTGTACGGTGCCGGGCAGGTGAACGCCGGATGTGGATCCTGGTAATTGATCCAGGTCAAAAACGGACCATTCGTTTGGCCCATAAACTCAATCGCTTCAGTCGTCAGCAACCCGGTAACATTGTACTCATGGTCGTCTTCCATTTCGAATGAGCTGAATGCTTTGTCATACTTTGGATGCTCATCATAATTTCCCAGGCAAACCTCATGGCAGGTGTCCCAAACTTCATCTAATTTGTCGTAGGTGAATAAATGATTTTTGCCAAACATGCCCGTGGTGTAACCCGTCTGCTTTAGCGACGAAACCAGGTTTGGCACAAGTGGATCAATGGTGGACCAATAATTACGACAACCATGTTCCCCGACATACGTACTTGTAGTGAAACTGACGCGGCTCGGAGCACAGAGCGGCGATTGACAATAACAATTTTCAAACTTCACACTTTCATTCGCCAATTGATCGATGTGAGAAGTCCCAATCGAAGCATGCCCATAACATCCCAGATAATCGGACCGCAACTGGTCGGGTGTGATAATCAGCAAATTATATTTATTCAAAGTGAGTGCTTGATTTTGTAGGTTTGATTATACGGGGTAATCTTTTTGGGGGCTTGAGGGGGCTTCAATTCATTTCCGGAAGCAAGTTACTTGATCAGTTGAGTAACTTTCATTTTTTTCACTTCCGATAAAATCCCTTATAAATTAACAACAATAGCCCACTTCAAAGCGTTCAAATTGAAAAACCTTGTGCCGATTTATTGAACTTTTCCCTGCATAAACAAAATATGCCATTTTTTTAAGAAAATAGGCTTTTCAGGAGGTGATTTATCCTTAATAAATCGTAACTACTCAGGTGTTCAAGTCAACGGGATCTTCCGCGTAATTAAGCGGGTCAATAATCCGGGGGCAAAACAGTACTGTCAAATGCCTTT
>JAQBYJ010000060.1 GCA_027622555.1 Verrucomicrobiota bacterium | reverse complement strand
TATGTTCTCTTTTCTATCTTCGGCGCTAGTTCCGGAAGTTAAAAGCATACCCGAAATGAAGAGCAAAACTTGGTAATGGAATTTAGTAGTAGAATTCATTCAGTCTTCCAACTATTAGTAGTCTTGATTATTTTCAAGAGCTAAGAACCGTCAAATATTTCGATGATCAGGCTGTAGCTCATTGGTTATTAAGGTTTTGAATAAAAGAAAAAAGGTGAACGTATGTTTACTATTTTTCTTGCAAATCTTTGGTCGGAATCAAGTATCACTTAGTAGACATGAGTGAGTGGATAATAAAGGCTTTGGAATCGGAACCGGGGTTGAATGCAGAGGAACGCAGGGCATGGCTGATTACCTTGAAATGGTATTTTGGTTATGTTGCTAAACATCAGATTGGCGATCCTTCACTAAGAGACAATGGCAAAATATTTTGGCGACAGGCAGTGCTGACCAAGCCAGGTCTTACAGACCGGCAAAAGGACCAATGGGGAAAGGCCATGGCCTGGTATTTCACGAAACTGGTCCCCATGGACGGAGCAGGCAAAAAGATGCGGTCTGCCATACGGCTGCGCCATCTGCGTTACCGTACTGAATTATCCTACCTGGGTTGGCTCAGGCGGTTCCAGGCTTTCCTGCACCCGGTGGATGCGCTGAGAGCCCGGGAACAGGATGTGGTTGATTTTCTGACTTACCTGGCAGAAGAACTGGAGTTGGCTGCGTCGGGACAGGATCAGTGCTTTAACGCGCTGCTGTTTTTCTTCCGTCATGTGCTGGATCTGCGGGAAGTGAACTTCAGGGGAGCGACCCGGTCCAGGAAAAGGCATCGCATACCGGTGGTGTTGACGAAGAGTGAAGTGAGTCGGCTGCTCGAAAATTTGCCAATTTCCTATCAACTTGCCGGTCGATTGCAGTATGGGTCCGGGTTGCGGATATCGGAACTGTTTCGTTTGCGAATACAGGAAGTGGACTTCGAACGTTACCAAATTCAGGTCCGCGACAGTAAGGGTGGCAAGGACCGATACACAGTCCTGCCCGAGTCTCTGGTGCCAATATTAAAACGGCAGGTGGAGCAGGTGCGGGCTTTGCATAACGATGACATGCAAGCAGGCTTCGACGGTGCCAGCATGGGTCCCGCGCTCGGACGAAAATTCAGTGTAGCTCGCAAGCATTTCGGCTGGCAGTATTTCTTTCCGGCAAAAAAACTGCGGAAAGATCCACGGTCGGGTAACCTATACCGCCATCATTTAATGGAAAATTCCTACCAGGTAGCCGTGCCGCGTACTTCCCAGCAGGTAGGGATTGACAAGCGGGTCACGCCCCACGTTCTCCGCCACTCATTCGCAACACATTTGCTGGAAGGGGGGATGGATATTCGTACGTTGCAAGAATTGCTCGGACACAAATCCGTCGAGACTACCCAGATCTATACGCATGTGATGCGTAAGCCGGGAATGGGCGTAAGGAGTCCGTTGGATGTGTTGTGATTGCTCTATAACTCCCCGCACAGAAGATGGCGACGCCCATTGTTTTGGCTTAATGGCTCCGGAAAATCTCACTAAGAACCGTCAATTCCACCAGATCCCTGAAACCGTCTCCCTGGTCTCGCAGAATCTCGATGATCGCGTCAATCTCCCGGCGATCGGCGGCTTCCATCCGTCGGCCCGTACCAAGCGTGAGAAGTTTGCTGGTGATAGCCCGGATGATCTGGTCGCTTCTTCCAACAAGGATGTCCTTGAACTCCTCAATCGAATTAAAGGAGGAACCATCCGGAAGGGTTCCGGAGCAATCGACGGGAACATCCTTGTTGTAACTGGAACGCCATTGGCCAATGGGGTCGAAAGACTCAAGCGCGAAACCCAAGGGATCAATCTTCCGATGGCATTCAAAACAAGTCGGATTTTTGCGATGCTTCACCAATTGATCCCGCAAGGAAAGAGCCCCGCGGGTGTCGGGGTCGAAGGGCGGCACATCCGGTGGCGGAGGCGAGGGAGGAGACCCCAGAATATTCTCCAACATCCAGACACCACGAATGACCGGAGAGGTATCGATGCCATTGGCCGTCACGGTTAAGATCGAGGCGTGCCCCAGCACACCGGAACGTCTCTTGTCCGGAAGGGTTATTTTTTGAAAATGCAATCCGTGGATGCCTTCATAACCATACAGCTCGGCCAAGGGTTCATTGATAAAGGTGTAATCGGCGTTGATCAGCTCGGTGATTTTGCGGTTTTCCTTCAGGAGGTGGCGCACCAGTTGAAGGGTTTCCTCATACATGTATTTCTGCAGATTCCGCTGGTAATAAATGGCAAATTTGTTTCGGTCGGGTGGCTGGGAGCCGAGGTCTTTTAAAGTCAAAACCAGATCAGCGAAATTGGAAACAAAAGCCTCGGAGCGCTCGTCCTTCAGCATCCGCCTGACCTGGGTCTTTAACACACGCGGAGAACCCAAGCTGCCTTTGGCGGCCAGGCGAAGCAGAATGTCGTCCGGCATGGACGACCAGAGAAAGTAAGATAAGCGGGAAGCGAGAGCGTAGTCATTTAATTGACCCGCTTCATCCGCAGGCTCCTGCAGATAAAGAAAACCCGGAGAACAAAGCACGCGCTTCAGCGTATCCTTGAACGCCTGGAAAGAGCCGAGGCCGGATTCCATTCGTTTTTCATAAAATGACATGAGTTGATCTTTCTCTTCCCTGGTGGCGGGTCGCCTGTAGGCGCGCGTGGCGAAGTCTCCCACCAGCTTCTTTACCCGAAGGCTGGAAAAAGGTTTACCTTGTAAAACGGATTGCTGGGAAGCACTGGGCCATTGGTCGTTGAGTGGTCCGGTTATCTCAACTTCGTGGATCCGGATGTGCGGCAACTCTCCATATTTCAACGTAACCAGTTTCCGGTTACCAAAGTCATTGACCAGTTCCTCATCGAGGGTCGGGGCAATCTTGTCGAAAACGGGTTGGAAAGCACTGCGCAAGTTGATGGTTCCATTGGGAAAGATAAAGCGCGGCGTAATCCCGGCATCCAGCCAGACGGTTGCCTCGTACCATCCGGGTTGGTCATCGGGCAGCGTGAAGGAAGCCAGGGTTGGCTCGATTCTCTGCGGAATTCCAAGTTCCCCCACCCGCTTGTCGCCTGGGACAATGGCGAGTTCATGCAACTGATTCGGGTTGGTGGTGGATACACGCGCGATGTGGTTGTGAATGCGGTTTTTTGCTTCGGCGAGAAGACGGATGCGGTAATGGCCGTCCGATGGAACCCCATCGAGAAAATCATAGATCGTTCCATAGGCACCTTCATGCCTTTGCGAGGTTGGCACCTCATACAGGGCAATGTACTCGTAATTGCATAATTGCTCCATCGTGCTCCCCAAGCCTTCCAGGCTCCTGAAATTGCCGGTGAAATGCCAGTTCCGCACTTCGGGTTTCCCGGTGGTTGCAAACACTTTTTCGATAATGGCATCGGCCGCCTCGACATATTGATCCAACAAGTAACTGGAAGTAACCAGTTGGTCGCCCAAGGTATCGACATGGTGCTCTTCCTCATCCCGGGGGAAGGACTGAGCCGGATCGAAAAGGGAGATGTTCATGCTTAACAGATCGCGGATGCTATTTAAATACTCCCGGCGATTCAAGCGCCTCAATACCGTTTCCCGATTCGTGCTGGATAAAAGAGCATGATGCGCTTCCAAGGTCTCGGTCAACCCCGCGATCATGGCGAGCATCTCAGGGTCATCGGGTCGTTTTTCCTCTTCCTCAGGTGGCATTTCTCCCAGATTCAAAATATCCAGAATATCCTGGAGCTCAATGAGAGTCGCCGAGTCTTTGATGGGCAAGTTCATGCTATCAAGCCGCCGGTCGCCTTTTTGTTTTTCGGGGCCGTGGCATTGAATGCAATAGCTCTCCAGAAAATTGGTTAAAGTAGTTCCGAAATCAGAGTTCCCGATCAAAGGGATAGAGCTCAGAACCCAAATGAGCAAATATGGCAACGAGCGTTTCACGAAAGTAGATTTGAATGAGGTGGAGCTTAGCATGCCAATATATTTTTTGGTAGCGAGCCGTCTTGGAATCTGCGGTTTGGGCCAAACCGCCCTACCATTAAATGCAAAAAGTTTGAGAAAAACAGAGAGGTCATTTTTTCTGTAGAATTTCACTCAGTGCTACGAGTTCGAATAAATCCCGGAAGCCATTCCCTTTCTCCTGATGAAGTTCGACGATGCGCTCCATCTCTCGTCGATCAGCCGCTTCCATGCGCCGGCCTGCGGCAAATGCGAGCAGCTTGGAGGTTAGCGACCGGGCAATTTGCGGTTGTCGCTCCAGCAATATGTGTTTCAGCTCCGCTACTGTCTGGAAGGAGGTGCCGTCCGGTAGAGTTCCCGAACTATCCACCGGCAAATCGTTGGGGTAGGCAGATCTCAATTGCCCGATGGGATCAAAACTCTCGAAGGCAAAACCCAGTGGATCGATTTTACGGTGGCATTCATAACAGGTGGGATTTTTTCGATGTTTCTCCAACTGGTCCCGCAGTGAAACGGCCCCACGGGTATCGGGGTCAAAAGGTTCCACATCCGGTGGCGGTGGGGATGGAGGAGTACCCAGGATATTTTCCAGTATCCAGACGCCGCGAATAACCGGCGACGTATCAATGCCATTTGCGGTAACGGTGAGGATCGATGCGTGTCCCAAGATTCCTCGACGCAAGGGATCCTGTATTTGCGCTTTTCGAAAATCCAGGCCGTGAATATCCTGGTAGCCATAAAGTTCTGCCAGAGGTTCGTTGATAAAGGAATAGTCGGCATCGATCAGGTCGGTGATGGCCCGATTTTCTTCAAAGAGGTGTTGAACGAAATACAATGTTTCTTCGTACATGTATTTCTGCAGATTGCGCTCGTAGTAAAGCCGGAATTCCCGGTCATCCGGAGGTTGGGTTCCCAGGTCCTTGAGGGTCAGAACGAGATCGACAAAATTCTTCACCAAGGACAGCGCCTTCGGATCAGCCAGCATGCGACGAACCTGTTGCTGAAGTATCTCGGGATCGCTCAAGTGGTCTTGTGATGCAAGCGCCAGAAGTTCCTCATCCGGCATGGATGACCAAAGAAAGTAGGACAAGCGAGAGGCCAGCGCATAACCGGTAAGTCGTCCCTGATCATCGGACGGTTCATGCAGGTATAAAAACCCGGGCGAACACAGCACGCGCTTGAGAGTTTCTTTAAACGCCCGAAATCTGGGAATTCCATCGGCACGGCGGTGTTCGTAAAAGGTCAACAATTCGCCTACCTCTTCTTTCGTCGCCGGACGGCGGTAAGCCCGGGTAGCAAATCCCGCGATGAGTTCCCCCACCTTCCCTGGATTAAAACGGTCGCCCTGCAAAACCGTCTTTTGCGGCGGCGGCGGCCAGCTATCATACAAGGGTCCGGTAATTTCCACTTCGTGAATCCGGATGTGAGGCAGGTTACCGTATTTTAGCGTTATGTATCTGCGGTTCTGAAAGTCATTTTCCAACTCCTCGTCTAAGGTCGGGGCTATCCTGGCAAAGGTGGCTCGATTTGCACTCCGTGCGTTGACCGTGCCGTTGGGGAAAATAAATCTCGGAGTAATTCCGGCATCCAACCACACCGTGGCCTCATACCACTCCACCTGGTCATCCGGAAGGGTGAAAGAGGCCAATACCGGTTCAATGTGTTGAGGCATCCCAATATCGCCAACCAGAATATTGCCTGGAACTATGCCCAGCTCGTGAGGTTGGTTGGGATTGGTGGAAGTTATAGGCCGAACGTAGCTGTGTTTTCTATTCTTCGACTCAGCTTGCACGCGGATGCGATAGTAGCCATCGAAGGGAACCCCGTTTAGGAAATCATAAATGGTGCCGTAAGCGCCGATGTTCTGAATGGAAGATGGTAAGTCGAGAAGCATCATGTACTCATAGTTGCACAGCTTCTCCATGACCGTGTCCAAGCCCATGAGATTTCGGAAATTATTCTTGAAGGTCCATTCCCGTGCCACGGGCTTACTCCTGACAGAGAACACTTTTTCAATGACCTCATCCGCCGCTTCAAAGTACTGATCCAACAGATAGCCGGAAGTAACCAACTGATCTCCCAATGTATCCAGATGTTGGACCGTTTCATCGGGAGGAAAAGATTGGGTAGGATCAAACAGCGAAGTGTTCATGTTAAACAAATCGCGAATCGTATTCCGGTACTCCCGGCTATTCAGTCTCCGCAAAAGCGTTTTCTGACCGGTGCTGGCCAGCAGTTCGTTGTGAGTCTCAATTGTGTCGGTTAGCATACCGATCATCTGGAGAAGCCCATCGACCTCTGGTCTCTCATCTTCGTCTTCCGGAGGCATCTCTCCCAGATTCAGAATATCGAGCATATCCTGCAATTGAATGAGCGTTTCCGAATCGGAAACCGGCAAGCTCAGGGTATCAAAACGACGAACCCCTTTCTGCTTTTCGGGGCCGTGGCATTTCACGCAATAGTCGTTAACAAAGGCTGTTAAGGAGGCATCGAAATGCGAGTCGGCTACTGCGGCAGCAACAACTGGCAGGCTCGCAATCAGGACAACAGCAAAACGTTTTACCACAGGTTACCGGAATCAGACTGTTTCGAGTTGAGGAAGCGTCCCGGTGCTCTGCGCAAAGTAACTGTCCTCGATTCCCATGCGGTTGAGCAGGGACAGGTAGAGATTGGAAAGCGGAACCCGCCGATGACTTTCCTTGGGCAGTGCAATGTGCTGACCGTGGTTGAAACCGCCGCCAGCCAGGACGATGGGAAGATCCGTATTGGTATGCGAGTTTGCATTCCCCATACCCGAGCCAAACAACACCATGGAATCATTTAACAGACTCCCACCGGTGGTTTCATCTTTGAGGGTATCGAGTTTTTCCAGAAACCGTGCGAAATGTTCCGTCTGGTAACGCTCTAGCTTTACCAGGTCCCGAATTTTGTCCTCCTGCTGACCATGGTGCGAGGTGAGGTGGTACCCACCGGAAACACCCAGAACCGTGGCGTCGAATTGTTCACTGGAAATTTCCAGCGTGGCAATGCGGGTTGAGTCGGTCTGCAGAGCCAGGATGATCAAATCATACAGTGTCGGAATATCGAGAACGATACCCTGGTTGGGCGGTTCTTCAATGGTAGCCTTTGGCTTGGGAACACCGATCCAGTGCCGTCCCTGATCGACTTTCAATTCGGTTTCGCGAACGGCGGTAAAATATTCATCCAGCTTATCCCGATCCTGCGCCGTCACGGAGCGCGCCATGGAATGGGCGTCCTCCAAAACGGAATCGAGAATGGATTTCTTTAACAGGGATCTCTCGGCCGCCGCGCGTTTGCCTTTTTCGGAATCCTGCTCGAACAGTTTTTTAAACAACTCCCGCGGACCGGTGATCGGAGGCACCCGAACCCCCGAGCGAGTCCATGACATCTGGCATCCGTTATGCAAACCACTGCTGGAGCCCACGGTCAGCGTGGGAAATCGTGTCGTTGATCCCAGCACTTCGGCAGCCCTCTGGTCGAGGCTGATATTGCCGTCGGGCATGTTTTTGGCATCGACCTTCAACACACCGGATAAAAACGAATGGACGCCGAAGTGACCACCGGTGAGACCGTGATCAAGATTGGAAAAGATGGTGAAAGATTTCCGCAGTTTATCCAGTGGGGCCAACAACTCGGGTGCAACGTAATCCGCCCCGGTTTCAGTGGGAAAAAAGGACGGTTGATACATACCGAAGGAATTCCCCACCGCCACCAGTCGTTTTGGCCCCTGGGATGCTGGGAAAGCGGCGAACGCCGGAAACATACTCTCCAGAGCTGGAAGCGCCAGACATACGCCAACACCTCTCAGAAATGTTCGACGGGAAACGTGTTTAGCGAAATTGAAATGAACGGGTTTCATACAGTTTTAGGGTAAATATATGGGAACAACTAAAAAGTCTTTCTGCACCTTAATCAAAGACACCGACCAAGCTCAAGAATATGTGTTGAGTTAAATCAAACCGCAGTTTGGGCTTCAAATACCAGTTGAAGCATATATTACAGTTGAGGATATCAGACCTTTCCCCGTGAAATTTCGCACCACAGTCCAAGTCCTAATCCTCGCCATAAGCCTCGTCAGCCTCGCGAAGGCGGCTCCTGAACCCAGGATTCCGCAGGGGCAGGTGTTGGTGGAGCTATTTGAAGGCGTGGAAAGTAAAACCGAATGGCCGGTCAACCTGGGAGAACCGGATGCCAGTTTCGTTCTTCCCAGTTTTGCGCTATTCGACCTGCCACAAAAATATGGCCCCTTGGGTGAGCGGTTGCGCTATCAGGCTCCCATACTCATTCGAATGACCGGGAAAGTAAATCTGGACGATCATGCTTATACTTTTTTAGACCGCACCAATGGCAAATCGCGCCTGTGGTTAGACGACCAAATTATTTCCCAGGGTGAGGCGGTTACAGAAAGTCCGAACGCTCATGGACACATGCGTCCAGCCGTAGATCCCGGACTCCCCTATCCGCGAGGTCGACTGGGCACCAAGGATCTATTGACAAGCGTTTCTGCAACAAGCGGAGCTCATAAAGTGTCCCTGGAATGCCTGATTGCTTACCGCAACAAATCGGTGCCCGTGCATGAGTTGTTAGTCGCCTTTCAAAAGCAGCAGTCGGATCCATGGCTTCTTCTATCGCCCAAGGAAATGCATCCAACTTCGTTTGAGTTAATGGCCATGTCGGAGCTCAAAGAAACCCAAAAGAGCAGCTTCGAACGATTGAATCAGGAACAGCGGGATCGGGCGCGGACACAGCTGAGCTCTTACTGGAATTCACGCCACAAGGAAGCGAGGCGTTATATAAATGCGCTTCCTCCGATTGAAGGAAAGGTCAGCGGGATAAATTTCAAAGCACAAAATGTAATAGACCAATTGCTCGATGCCAGGATCGTCGAAAACAACAATTCAATTGGCAAACAATCGGAAGACAACCTGTTCGAGGAAAAGGTCTGGCCCATCCTGGAAGAGCATTGCATTCGCTGCCATGGGAAAAAGGCCAAGGGAGGCCTCAAGCTCGACAGTCGCCAAGCGGCCCTGGCAGGCGGGGAATCCGAGTTTGCCACCCTCGTTCCCGGAGATGCCGAACGGAGTGAATTATTTGTCCGCATAACGGTCGAAGATGAATTGGATCGCATGCCATTTGAAACAGATCCTTTAACTGAAGAACAGATCGCGATCCTTGAAAATTGGATTCAATCCGGCGCCAAGTGGAACCGCGTCACAGAATTTGTTTCCACACCCGAACCGCTGGATGAGCTTTCATTTCTGCGACGTATATATCTGGATACGGTTGGCGTTCCCCCGAACACGGACGAAATCAAACGCTATCAAACTGATAGACGCCGCGATAAAAAAAGCCGTTTGGTTGATCAACTTCTGAACGACCCGCGCTACGCGGATCACTGGGTATCCTACTGGCAGGATGTGCTGGCAGAGAACCCGAGTCTGATGAAACCGACGCTCAATCACTCCGGTCCGTTTCGTTACTGGATTCATGAGTCCCTACTGGACAACAAACCCTTCGACCAATTTGTGACGGAGCTGGTTACCTTTCAGGGTGAGGCCTTTGCCGGAGGTGCCGGAGGCTTTGGGCTGGCTACCGACAACGACTCGCCCATGGCAGAGAAGGCCCATGTCGTTGCCACCGCTTTTTTGGGAATCGAAATGAAGTGCGCTCGCTGCCACGATTCGCCTTATCATTCAACCACTCAGAAAGACCTGTTTTCCCTGGCTGCCATGTTGGGTGGCAAAGCCCTTCAAGTTCCTGATACTTCGACGGTCCCTGTCACTTTTTTCGAACGGCTCAATGGAAGGAAGCCCATAATTCAAAGTAACCTGGAACCGGATACCTCGGTCGAGCCCAACTGGCCGTTCACGGAACTTGTTGAACATTCAATCAAAGAAGAGATGGCCTTCATCAATCCAGCAGTTGACCTTGCTTGGCAGATCACCCGCCCGCAAAACAGAAGATTCGCCAAGGTAATCGTCAACCGCATCTGGAAGCGGTACTTCGGCAAAGGCTTTGTCGAACCCGCCTTTGACTGGGAAGGAAATGCAGCCAGCCATCCGGAGTTGCTGGAGTATCTGGCCCGTGAATTCGTGGCCAACAATTACGATCTGAAACAGCTGTCACGCCTTATCCTTAACAGCGCGGCTTACGCGCGGACTTCCATCAACCATTCATCGGGAGACAACCGTTTTTTAGAAGCGCCTCAGCGCAGAAGTATGACAGCCGAGCAGTTGGTGGATTCTCTTTTCAGTAGCGCCGGAGTGCCTCTGTTTACCGAAGAACTAACTCTCGATGTGGAAGGGCATTGGGACCCCGAAACATTTGTCAACTACGGCTTCCCAAAACGTGCCTGGGAGTTTGTTTCCACCTCAACCGAGCGGGAGCGAGCCAGCCTGACTTTGCCGATGGTAAACGAAATCGTGTCACTGATGCGCGCCTACGGTTGGCGACCAAACCGGGCCGAACCGATCACTGACCGGGAATCAGAAACCAATGTCATGCAGCCCGGGGTGTTGGCAAACAGCAGCCTGACCTTGTGGGTAACTGGGCTCAGCGACTATAGCGAATTGACGGCTCTGGCCTGGGAGGTCGACTCAACTGAAGCATTGGTGGATCAGCTTTTCCTCCGTTTCCTGACCCGGCTTCCGAAGGACCATGAAAAAACGGAATTCAAGGCATTGCTCGAAGAAGGATTTGATTCGAGAAAAACGGCCAAGACTGACGGGTTTGAAAAGGAAAAGTGGATTCCTGAAATCCGGGAAGTCAGTTGGGGCAATCACTTGAGTGTCGAGGCCAACTACCACGTAGCGGCGAAGGTTGAAACATTTCAACAAGGCCCCGAACCAACCAAAACATTGGAGGCAGACTGGCGCGAACGCATGGAAGATGCTGCCTGGCTTTTGATCAACACCCCCGAATTTCAGTTCATTCCCTGATTATGAATCGCAGAACATTCCTTAAGACATCCGCCGGTGGGGCGATGCTGACTGCGCTCCCAGCCGGGCTGCGATCCAATCAAATTCCGAAGGGCCCAGCCCAATCGTGTATTTTCATCTGGCTGGGTGGAGGAAACGCCCAGGTTGATACCTGGGATCCCAAGGCTCTGGGTGATCCGTTGCAAAGAATTGCTGGTTCCGCCTATCCCGCTATCGATACCGCCGTTAAGGGCGTACAGGTTTGCGAACATTTGCACCAGACAGCAGCGCGATTGGACCGTATGACCCTGGTCAGAAGTGTGCACCATGAGGTGATTAATGAACATGCGGCGGCGGTCAACTTTATGCATACCGGACGCCCTGTGAGTGGCACGGTTGTCTACCCTTCCATTGGCGCTATCGTGAATCACGAATTGGGCTCAGCCGATATCGGAATGCCGGGATATGTCGTTTGCGGTCCTCCGAGCAATTCGCGTGGCGCGGGTTTCCTGGGGGCAAAATACGGCTACCTGTATGTGACGGATACGGACAGAGGTCCGGTAGGTTTTACAAGACCGCCAACCGTGAGCGAAGCCAGAGACCTGCGCCGACAAAGGATGTTGAAAAACATGCGGGATGAGATTGCCCGGACGGTTCCAATGGAGGATCCTTTGCTAGAGTACGAAACCGTCATGGACACCAGCCTGCAAATGAGCCGGGGTGGATTCTCCAAAGTTTTCCAACTCGATCGGGAAACGGACAGCCTGCGGCAAACGTATGGCGGAGAGTTTGGTCAACGCTGCCTCTTGGCACGGCGTCTTGTGCAACGGGGTACCCGATTTGTCGAAGTGCTGCATAACTTGAATTTTAAAAACGGCACCGGATGGGATACTCACCGCGAAGGTCAGGAAGGGCAGCACCTGCTTATACAGGAATTGGACACAGCGCTGGCAGCCTTGATTGATGATCTCGAAAACCACAAGCTACTCGACAGCACTCTCATCGTAGTTGCTGGCGAGTTTGGTCGCCCGTCTTCTTTTGATGTGGCCGGGGGTCGTGGCCACCAAGGCTCTGCCTTCAGTGTGGCGCTTGCTGGGGGTGGCCTCAATCATTGCGGCGCTTACGGAAGCACGGACGATCATTCCAAAAACATACTGGAGAATCTCGTGTCCGTGCCCGACCTGCATGCTACGATCCACCACGCGCTGGGAGTAGATTACAGCAAGAACCTGCTTCACGGAGACCGCCCTATTCCAATCACCGATCGGGGACAGCCAATTCCGGATTTATTTTCGTGATTCCCCCAGCCTTTTATTTCTACGTGCCTTGGTGGGTTTCAGCATGGTGTAACCGGTAAAACGATTTGGCCGTTTTCACTCACATAGATACGGTTGAAAGTCCCTCAACATTCACCGTTACGTAATTCCAGTCATGAAGATCGTTTTCGCCTCACTTTTTTTTCTGCTTATTTCAATTTTCTCCATTTGCTCGCTCAATGCAGCAAACCGAATTGTGATCAAGGCAGTGGCTTCTGCAGAGTACGTAAAAGACCGGGCTCTGGATGGCGAAAAAAAGATCCAAACCTACAATTTCGTTGAAGGTCGTTTTTATCCGGGCAGGACCAAAAATCGGGGATTGAAGGAATTTACCTTCATGGATATTGTCACGGACATGGCCGAGCATCTAAAACAGCAAGGCTACTACAATCATCCTTTGGTCGGCGAAGGTGATCTGCTTATCGTGGTGCACTACGGTGTGACCGACTATGAGGAATCTTTCGAAGAGATGATGGGGTATACGTCACTCGAAGACATGGGTTACTCAGAAGATATGGATGCCGGGGCCCTGGCCGATTTTCAGTTCATGCGAAGTGTGGCTGAAAACATGAATCAATCCAACGAGCAATCCACCTATAAAAAAGCCCAACTCCTGGACATGGAAGAGGCTTATGATAGGCGGACGTCGTCCACTGAGGAGCACGAGCTGAAGTCCATGTTGCAGGAGGAGCGGTATTTTGTCGTGTTGATGGCTTACGACTTTCCGTTGATTAAAAAAGGGGAGACCAAGTTGCTCTGGTCAACCCGTTACAGCATTCGCGCTGTCGGTCAGTCTTTCAGCCAGGCCATCCGGGACATGAACCTGGTAGCCGGAGACTATTACGGCAAAAACATAAAGGGCTTGAACAAGAACCGTGCGACCGACAAAAGCCGTGTGGAAATGGGAGAGATTGAAGTAATCGCAACTGGATCAGATGCGGAGCCAGACAATAGCAACCAGGTTAAACATGAAACTTTCTTCGTCATTCCAGGTAATAAACAGTAAGCAACACAGATACTTTAAATTTATCACCTCTAAATTCTCCTCTAAAATGAAACACATCCTCCGTTTCCCAGTTGCTTTCACGGCCGTAATTTTTCTGTTTTTAACCGAGGCACAAGCGGTCAATCGAATAGCAATAAAAGCAGTTGCGTCAGAGGATTATGTAAAAGCGCGAGCAACGGATAAGACAAAAAAAATACAAACTTATCAGTTTATGAAGGGCAATTACCACCCTGGAACCACCTTCGACAAAGGCATGAAAGAGCTGACGTTCGAGGATATTGTCCATAATATGGCGGTGCATCTTCAGAAACAAAATTATTATCCGGAGCTCGACCGCACAAAAAGCGATCTGGTCATCGTCGTTCACTGGGGGCGAACCACAGAAACTGTAAGTGACGATGAATTGCTCGGTTACACTTCCTTGGAAGATCGCGGATTCAATGATACCGTAGCAAATGCAGGAGCGGGAGGGGCCACGCTTACTCCAGGTGAAATGAACGCTACCGCGGATTTTGGATTCAATATGGCAGCGGCAGATTCTTACGCCGATGGAAACGACCGGTCGATTTACTACAAGGCGCAGCTACTCGGAATGGAAGAAGCGTTTCATCAGAACATCACGAGGCGGGAAGAGGAATTACTGAAAACCCTGCTCGCTGAAGAGCGGTATTTTGTAGTATTGATCGCTTATGATCTCCAGAAAATGCTGAACAACGAATTAGAGCTTCTTTGGACAACGCGGTACAGTATTCGCGCCGTTGGACAATCCTACCAGGATGCTATCCAGGAAATGAACTACGTGGCCGGCGATTATTTTGGGAAGAACATCAAAGGACTTACCCAGAGACGGATCGACGATAAGTCCCGTGTTGAAATGGGAGAGATCGAGGTCATCTCGAATGAAGTGGAACCGGAAGCCGAGAATAACTAATCGAGTCTTTTTCCAGAACCTGGATTATTTACTTTCTTTGAGAGTCTTCGCCTGAAGTTCCCCATTTCGCCCAACGATCTCGTTCGTGAAGTTCTCGTTTGGGGTCGTGAAAAGTTCCAGGCCTGACAGGCTCGTGTGAGGCAACCGCAAAGGCTTTCATTTTCGAAAGAATGTCAGGGTGTCTTTTGGACAGGTTTATGGATTCTGAAACGTCAGACCCCAAGTTATACAACTCCCAGTCCTGAGATTCATTGGGTTGAATGGCTTTCCAGTTTTCAAAACGAACAGCTGTTTGTCCGCGATATTCCCAATAAAACATATCATGGCTGTATGACCGACCAGACTCGCCCAAAATTTCCGGAAGGATAGAGCTACCATCCGTATTCTCTGGGACTTCGGTTCCTGTGAGGTCCGCAAGGGTTGCCATCACATCGTATTGTGTAAAAACAAAATCACTGACCCGCGCAGGCTCGATTTTTCCGGACCATTGAACAAGGTACGGAATCTTCAAACCACCTTCGTAAAGGTTGCCCTTGCTACCCCGGAACACCACTCCTGTTTTCGGATTCACGTTAGGAGCAAAAAATCCGTGAGGATGCTCGTTGTTTTTAAACCGTTCCTGTCCGCCATTGTCGCCGGTAAAAAACACGATCGTATTCTCGGCCAGATTCAGTTCCTCCAGTAGGGCCAAGATCGAGCCGAGGTTGTTGTCGACCATGGTACACATGGCCGCATAGTTCTTCGCTTCCTGATCGATAGAAGGGTCATTGATCCAGGCCTCGCCCACATATTGCTCCCAAGCTGGATCGTCGGCTGGAATGTCGAACATTCCATGCGGCGGAGTAAACGGAAAGTAGGCAAAAAAAGGTCGGTCCTTGTTCTTACGAATAAACTCAAGACCTTCTTCCACGATGGGGTAATGGGAGTAAGTTTTCCCATGCCGACCTCCGATATTGCCCATCAGGGGGACTTCTTCGCTGTTCCGAATCAGGTAAGGAGGATAAAAGCTATGGGCGTGAACCTGATCATAGTAACCAAAGAACACGTCGAACCCATGCTTTTCAGGAACACCGGTTGAACCGCGGCCTCCCGCGCCCCACTTACCAAAACCACCCGTGGCATAATTTTTTTGTTTCAGCACTGACGCTATGGTTTCTTCTTCAGCTCGAATGGGTGTGCCGCCAGGGTTATCCCGAACAGATGCATGACCGGCATGTTTACCCGTCATCAGGCACCCACGAAGTGGACCACACACAGGGGATGCAGCCAGTGCATTCGTAAACCTCAAGCCATTCGCCGCCATGCGGTCGATATTCGGGGTTTTTATGTAGGGGTTCCCCATATGTCCCAGTTCAAAGTAGGACAATTCGTCCGACATGATGTAAACGATGTTGGGAGAACGGTCCTGGGCCGTTAAAGCGGTGAGCACTACCAAAAGGAAAAGTGAAATTCGAAAAAACATAAGGCGTATATTTTGAGGTTCCCACTAACAACCAGGCAAACCAATTCACCTTCTCTTGGTTTACCCTTTCTTTGTTGAGTAATCTCCAAGCTTACCAATCATTTTAACTCAAGTATATGAAAAGACTCTTCTTTATCGCCCTAACCATAATACTATTCTCCTTCACTTATTTTGGCTGCTCAAAAGGTGACGGTGTCATTCGACTTCGAGGCGCCTCCCAATTTGACGAAAATCACAGCTACACTCAGACGCTTATTAAATTCGAGGAATTAGTGAAGGAATACTACGGTCAGCCGATTGAATTTGAAATCTACATGAATAGTGAGCTTGGCCTGGAAAAGGACTACTTCGGTTATATGAGTCAAGGGCTGTCCGTTGATTTCGGCCTGGTTTCCCCGTCCCACATGTCGACCTTCTCAAAGGCGGCACCGCTGATGGACATGCCATTTCTCTTCCGTGACATCCATCATTGGAACAAGGTACTAGATGGTGACGCCCTTCAACCCATCGCTGATGATGTCTTGAAACGTGCCGATGTGATGTTCATCGGCTACGCGGGCGGTGGAACCCGTCACTTGATCGTTAATAAACCCGTTACAAATATGGCCGAGCTAGAAGGGCTCGATATTCGTGTCATGGGAGCGCCCATTCAGACCCAAATGTTTCAAGCCATAACCGCGACCCCGACAGTCATCGCCTACAACGAAGTTTATAACGCAATCCAGACCGGAGTCATCGATGCTGCAGAAAATGAAGCCGCGGGGATCCAGCAGATGAAATTTTACGAAGTGGGCCCGGATATCTCACTCACTCAGCACGCCATCACCGTTCGACCCTTGTGTTTTAGTGGTAAAACGTTTCGGCGCCTTCCTGAAGATCTGCAAGCTGCAATCCTCAAAGCGGGAAAAGAAGCAGGAGCTTTTGGTCGGCAAATGGAATCCTCCCAGGATGCTGAAATTCTAGCTCAAATGGAGTCGGAAAAAAAGTTGAAGACTCATACATTCACGGAGCGTGAAACATTGCTCAAACTGGCGACTCCCGTAAAAGAATCCTACGCCAATGAAATCGGAGCCGCCGAGGTGCTGAAAAGAATTAATGAAATTCAATAACCCTGTCATTTATTCGCTGCGCCTAACAGATGAAATCTAGGGTTAAAAAAATACCCGGCTTACTGCTGGGCGTATTGAGGTCATTTAACAGCGGATACCACCGGGTATTGATTGTTTCGATCACCGCACTCATGGCCCTTATCATTGTCCCGGTTTCACTTCAGATATTGTCCCGTTATACAGGAATCATTCCCCGCTATATCTGGACGGAAGAAGTAGCGCGATTCTGCTTTGTTTGGATTATCATGATCGGGGCAATGATTGCTGTTCGTGATGGCACACACTTCGACGTCGATCTACTCCCCAATCCTATTACGAAACGAAGTCAGGGAATAAGGAATCTGATCGTGCATAGTTTCATTGGAGCCATGTCCGGTATCTTTATTGTATTCGGAATCGAATTCGCACAATTCGGTTTCATTCAGTCCTCCGAAATGAGTGGGATCAATATGGCCACCATTTACATTTCATTTCCACTGGCCGGTTTTACCTGGCTGCTTTTTCTAATCGAAAAAGTTGTCGATGACATCCGGCTAATTAAACACACCAGCCAAATGATCGAAGAATGAGCGCCGGTGAAGTATCTCTGATTCTCTTCGGTCTATTCGCAGTTCTCATATTGCTACGGGTCCCTGTTTCGTTTGCTCTTGGCCTCGCTTGTATTCCGGTGTTTCTGATCGATCCCCAAATGAGACCGATCATCTTGCTCCAGGAGATGTGGAAGTCCTACAACTCATTTATTCTTCTGGCGGTTCCATTCTTCCTGCTCGCGGCCAATTTAATGAACGCCTCCGGGATAACGGAACGTCTGGTAAGCCTTGCCCGTGCATCCGTAGGGCACCTACCGGGCGGTCTCGGGCACATCAACGTGATGGTTAGCATGCTCTTCGCGGGAATCTCAGGATCTTCAACCGCCGACGCAGCCGGAATCGGATCCCTCATGATTCCTGCAATGAAAAAGCAAGGTTACGATACCAACTTCGCGGTGGCGATCACAGCCTGCTCATCGGTTATGGGGGTAATCATCCCGCCCAGCATTTTGATGATCGTCTGGGGCGGACTGATGTCGGTCTCCATTGGCGGGTTATTCCTCGCAGGAGTCGTTCCCGGATTCCTGATGGCTGTATTTATGATGAGCACCGTGCTGGTCTACGCCAAGATCCGGAACTACCCCATCTACCAACGAGCATCTCTAAAAGAATTTGTATCCGCTTTCGGTCAGGCGATCTTTGCGCTGGTAACCCCGGCGATCATCGTCGGAGGCATAGTATTTGGGTTGTTTACGCCGACGGAAGCATCGGTCGTCGCAGTGGTATATTCGGCGTTATTGGGCGGCATAGTCTACCGGAAGATCGGTATTAAAGAAATGCCGAAGGTCCTCTATGAATCTGCACGCTTGGCAGCCATTTCTCTTTTCTGTATCGGAACAGCCTCAGCTTTTGGTTGGTTACTCGCTTACTATCGCGTTCCACAGGAGCTGGTAAACTTATTGGCCGGTTACGGTACCGGGATCATTACTACGGGATTTCTGGTTGCACTGGCGTTCCTGATTATCGGTATGTTCATCGATGCGATTCCGGCTATCATCATTTTAGGAACCATTCTGCTTCCAGTAGCAACGAAAGTAGGCATGCACCCGATCCACTTCGCCATCATTGGCGTTATCTCTCTTGCCTTCGGACTGGTTACTCCTCCCTACGGATTGTGCCTGCTTATTTCTTGTGCGCTGGGAAAAATCAAAGTGGTCGATGCGATGAAGGACGTAGGTATCATTCTGATTCCGATGCTCCTGCTACTTATTCTTGTCATCCTTTTTCCCGAAATGATTTTATTTCTTCCCCGTTGGCTAACACCAGAATTTCTGTAAACCAGTTGTTCTTCAAAACTCAATCATCAGAATCAAATGCACTACCCAATCCGAGTCCTCTTCGTTTTCCTCTCTCTCCTTTTAGGCAACTCTCTCCTTCAAGCCGAAGTCTCCCTTCCCAGCATTTTTAGTGACCACATGGTCCTACAACGAAATCGGGAGAACCCTGTTTGGGGCTGGGCCAAACCCGGCGAAGAAATTGAAGTTGAAATAAACGGCCAGAGCCACTCGACCAAAGCCGATGCGAAGGGCAACTGGAAGGTAAACCTGAAACCGATGCCCGCAGGCGGTCCCCACAAACTCGAAATCGAGGGAGAGGACAATGAGTTCTATTATGATGATATATTAGTCGGAGAAGTCTGGATCTGCTCAGGTCAATCCAACATGGCTTGGACAGTAGCCAATTCTTACAACGCGGAGGTAGAATTGCTCACCGCCAATCATCCCAACATCCGACTCATTTCCGTACCGCAAGTCGGGACTCAAGAAGCACAGAAAAACTTCAAAGGGCAATGGGAGGTATGCACGGCTGATGTTCTCGAGAATTTTTCTGCCGTAGGATACTTCTTTGGACGAAATTTGCACCAGGCACTCGACGTCCCCATTGGCCTGATTGACAACGCGTGGGGTGGCTCCGCGGCCGATGCATGGATCCGTAGGGATGTGCTCGAGAAAGACGGACGCTTTGACAAAATGATGGCTTGGTGGAAGGACTATGAAGCCAAGCAGGACGAGGCAAATACGATGACCAAGTTTGAAAAGGAGCTGGCCGCCTGGCGCAATAACGGGAGACAGGGTCAACAGCCGCAGAGACCACGCGGCTTGATGGATGGCAATCAACGGCCAGCCAATATTTATAATGGCGTGCTGCATCCGACCATCGGATACGGCATTCGTGGCGCGATATGGTATCAAGGAGAATCCAATGCCGGCCGTGCTTACCAATACAGAGATCTTTTCCCACTGATGATCCAACACTGGCGCGACGAATGGAACCAGGGGGACTTCCCATTTTATTATGTGCAGTTGGCGGATTTCAGGGAAGAGGAAGCCGATCCTGGAGATACCGATTGGGCGGAACTTCGTGAAGCCCAAACCATGACCATGGATCGCCTAAGCAACGTGGGTGAAGCTGTCATCATCGATGTGGGCGAAGGCAGAGACATTCATCCCCGCGACAAGCAGACCGTAGCCAATCGTCTTTCCCGTTGGGCCCTGGCAAACGATTACGGTTTCGACATTCTCTATAAAAGTCCGACCTACCAATCTATGGAGACAAAAGGTAACAAAATTCTGCTTACCTTCGACAGCGTTGGCCAAGGGCTTTACTCGTTTGATACACGAGAACCTCAAGGTTTCGCCATAGCCGGTGCCGATAAAAAGTTTGTTTGGGCCAAGGCGACCATTGTAGGTACAAACCAGGTGGAAGTATGGAGCGACGAAGTATCCAAACCTGTGGCCGTTCGCTACGCCTGGGCCAACAATCCTGTCTGCACCATGTACAGCCGCGAAGGCCTTCCGATGACTCCTTTCCGCACGGACAACTGGCCGGGTATTACGATGGGCGTAGAGCATCGTTAACTCTACTCTAATATTAAATGTCTCAATCAGCCCAAACACCATTATCCCGTCCCAGCCATTTACCATGGTTGATTCTTCTCCTAATCGGAGTGTTATTGGCCATCGGTTTCTTCGCCATATTTGCATTTCCTTACCTGATATTGGACCCGGAAGTCATCGCCCGTTTCGAAGGTCGCACAGTCTGGATCTTCACTCATGTTGCGAGCGGCTCCATTGCATTATTAGTAGGCGCACCCGTTCTTTGGATGGGAACCAAACGCAAATCGATGCCCTTACATCGAAAACTCGGAATGGTTTATTTGGCAACGGTTACTCTCTCAAGTATTTCCTCCTTCTATCTCTCATTCACAACAGAGGTAAACTGGGTATTCGGCGCTGGTCTATTTGGGCTAGGTTGCGCTTGGGTAATTACAACCGGACTCGGATTTATAGCCATCAAACGCCGCTTCATTCAGCAGCACATGGAGTGGATGATCAGAAGCTATGTGGTCACCTTCGGTTTCGTATTTTTCAGAATACTGGTAGGTATTCTAACAGCGCTTGAAGTAGGAACCCTGTTTGAACGCCTCACCGCTGCAAGCTGGTTTTGCTGGGCATTCCCGCTGCTCTTTACCGAAGCCATTATCCAGGGAAGAAAAATCTTGGGCACAAAAAAGGCTCCCGGAAACTAGAAGCTCAGTTCGCGATTAATACGGCTTGTCCCCCGCCACGGTGACCCGGTGCATTTCGCGACGGTGGCCGTTATAGTCATTCAAAGCGTAGTGCATCACACTGCGGTTATCCCAGAATGCCACCGAGCCCTTTTCCCATTTGAAGCGACAGGTGAAGGCCTCCTTGCGGGAGTGATCGAAAAGATATTCCAGTAGCGGCGCGCTTTCTTCTTCGGTCCAATCCTTGAAGCGCACGGTGAAGGTCCGGTTGACGAAGAGGCCTTTGCGACCGGTTTCGGGATGGGTGCGCACGACCGGGTGTTCCGTTTCCTCAAGGGCCTTGTCACTGGTGACCACCTGCATGTTGAGCCAGTTCTTGGTCGCCCGTCCTTCAGGTCCAAACGGTCCTTTGGCGGTGTGAATACCGACCAGTCCTTGAAGCGTTTCCTTCAGACCTTCGGATAGCGTTTCATAAGCCAGGTATTGGTTGGCAAACAGGGTGTCTCCACCCACGGGAGGAACGTCCAGCGCATACAATATGGATCCGAGAGCCGGAGCTTTCTGGTGGGTAACATCGGAATGCCATACACCGCCAAAGTTACTTCCCTTCTCATTGGCCTCGCGAACCAAGCGAATGATGTGGGGATAGTCTTTCAGGCCTTGGACAAAATCATGTTCATCCAATTCACCGAAACGTTTGGCGAAAGCCAGTTGCTGCTGAGGAGTCATCTCCTGGTCACGGAAGAAAATGACCAGATGATCCAGCAGGGCCTGGCGAATCTCCTGAATGACTTCATCGCTTAAATTTTCGGCGAGGTTGATGCCACGAATTTCGGCTCCCAGAGCTCCTGCTATGGGGACAATCTCCAGCTGTGTGCGAATCATATTAATTTCCTTTTTCTAATTGTTGTTGGCCACGTTTCATAGCCTCTTGTAAAGATATCTTTCCCTCGCCGTAAAGTGGCGAGTCCGAGCCCGAACTGCCCGGCAGCGGATCCGCATTCAACTTGGGAAGGAATTTTTTTAATCCGGTTATGACTTTTGTGAATTTTGGGTCTCCCGCCAAATTATTCCATTCATGGGGATCATTTTCATGGTCATACAGCTCTTCTGATCCATCGGCGTAGACGGTGTACCGCCAACGTTCGGAACGCAGCGAATGATTGTCCGGGCCAAAGGTGCACAGCGCAGGTCGATCCCAACGCGCATCCGGATTTTTTAAGAGAGTGCCAAGACTCTGGCCTTCCAAATCATTTTTGGCCGGTAATCCGCAAAGGTCGGTCAGCGTGGGAAACAAATCAATCAGCCCAACCGGACGGGCACTGCGCCCGCCTTTTTTCATGCCAGGGGCGGAAATAATCAAAGGCACGCGCGTGGTTTCCTCCCAGAGGGTGCGTTTGGCCCAGCGTTGTTTCTCACCCAGATGAAATCCATGGTCACCCCACAAAACAATGATGGTGTTGTCCGCTTCGCCGCTTTTTTCGAGTCCATCCAAAATCTTGCCGATCAAGTCATCGACGAAACTGGTGGCCGCCAGATAGGCGCGGACGGCATGGCGGCTTTCATCGTTTTCCACCATCCATTCATGACGCGGTGCGGTTGGGTTGAGGGTCAATTCCTTGGCAATCTCCGGGAGGTCGTCCCGGTCGCCGGGTATGGCGGCAGGTAGCTGGATATCCCCCAACGGATATAAATCAAACCACTTTTTGGAAGCATAGATGGGCACGTGAGGCAGGTGAAATCCAACCGCCAGGAAAAAAGGCTCTTCCTTTTTCGCCAGTTCGGGAAGTTCTTTTGCGGCCCAGGTGGCCGTACGGTAATCCAGCATATCTTCGTCCGGAACGTCCACTTCCCCCCAATCCCATCCCGGGTGACTTCCCGGAATAGTGAAACGCACTTTTTCTTTTCCCTTGGTCCATCCGGAAGCTTTCTGAATGTGGTCGAAGGAGGCTTCATCCACGGCCCCATGAAATATCTTTCCCATGGTCGAGGTGTGATAACCATGCTTCCTGAAATACTGAAACATCGTTTCCTCGTTCTTCGTTCCATCCACCGACCTGAAATTGGGCCCCAGGAAATACATGCCGGTCGTGGAGGGAAGTTTTCCCAGGATCAAGCTGACCCGTGAAGGATTACAAATCGGTGCCTGGCAATGGGCGTTGGAAAAAAGAACTCCGCGCTCGGCCAATTTGTCGATATGGGGAGTCTGAACCTGGGGATGTCCCCCAAAGCAACCCACCCAATCATTCAAGTCGTCAATGGCGATAAAGAGAACATTGGGACGATCCGCCGCTTGAGCGGAAAACGCGGTGAAGCCTAGAAAAAAAGTAAAAGCAAAAATCCGGATCATACTACGCGCGGATTCCGTCTATGGAAACGCGATCGCGGTCCGCGGGTCCCAGTTTGTAGTTCACGTTCATCCCTTGAAGCATCGTATTATAGACGTCGATACCTTCCGCGCCCACATCCATGATCTGGCCGGTTTTAAAGCGTCCGTTCGCACTGGTGATGGCATGGAAAACTCCGGAAAGCTCGCGCTTCACATCCGAATGGCGCCCATCGCCCGATTCGGTTGAAATGGTGATCATGGAATTTTCGAGGATCGATTTTCCATTCCCTTCCATGGAATCGGCATCGTCCAGGCGCTTCAGGAAGTAGGCGACTTCCCGCATCTTGAAATGCGCGTGAGCCCGTAATTGCGTGTTGGGTTGGTTTTCATCGAACTTATGCCACCACTCATGACTGCACCCGGCGGAACCGGATTTGTTGTGTTGCGCTGCATCGTCGAAAGAAAAGATGTGGCGGCCGTTGTACTCATAGTCACCTTTCACACGCAGCCGTTCACCGGCGGCCAGGAATGTCAGGGCTCCAAAGCGGGCCTTGTCGGTTTGGATGGCCAGCGCATAAAGATCCGCCATCAAACGCCACTCCACAGAAAGGTCTTCGAGTAGCATATCGATGCCTTCGCCTCCGGGATCCGCTTCTCCACCGTGTTTGATTTTTGATTTAGGCGGCAACGCGGGTCCTTCACCAATGGGACGGTGAGAATAAGCCCGTTGCTCAAATTCCCGGACGCGGTCCAGGTGATCGGCGATGCGGGCCTTTGATTGAGCTCCCAGAGGAGAATGGGCACCGGTGAAAAACTTATATTGGCTGACCACGGAATCCAGAACGCTGCGTTTCAAGTGCAGGTCGCGGGCGGTCATGCCTTCCGGAAGTTCCATTCTGCCGAAGACCCGTTCAAATAAATCACGAGGGCGTTCCTGCATGGTGGCGGCCACGGTGCCATCCATATTGTAGGAGTGAACGTAGCGGCTCACCCGGCTGCGGCGGAAATAAGTGCCCCCCGCCAACGTTGGGACAACACCGGATGGCAGACCCTTGGGATAGTGGAAATTACGAACCACCTGATCAATGGAAGGTCCTCCCGATTTGGCCTCACCGAGCGGAGCCTCCGCGGTGAACGAAGCGGAGGCGCCATCGAAATGGGCGTTGATACCCGATTCATCGGCCCGGACCTGGTCCACATTCCGCATGATCAGCAGTTTGTCTCCAAGCTCCTTGAGTGGTTCCAACACGCCCTCGAAACCTTCCTTCTGAAGAGGAGCCGGAATGCCCAAACCAAAAAATACGTTGAAGGCGCGAACCGGTACGGCTGGCGCGGCCACAGCCTTGCCGACAAGCATCTCCTCTAAAAAGGGGACCCCGATGGCAACCGTGCCCAATCCTTTAAGCATAGTGCGGCGACTGATGTTTTTGTACTTCATTTTAATTCAGGGTAGATGCAATCGGTTCGGTTCGGGTGGTTTGCACAAGCTCGCTCATCACGAGTGCGGAAATAACACTGGGATAAGAACCACCTTCTTTTTTGGCGGTTTCATGGATTCTGTCAAGGACGAAAGCGTCCTCCAAAGTCAAGGGCCGACCCAAGGCCCATTGGGCCACCTTCCACGTTAAAGTTTCATTTACCCGGTCACTTTGCGCCAAAAGATCCATCAGCTCGGAAACCGTTTTGTAGGGCACCGCTTCGGAATTTCCTGGAATCAACAATTCTCCGTCTTCCCTCAATTCGTTGCCATGCTCATCCACATGATGGAATGCCCCCAAGCCATCGAATTTCTCCAAGCCAAATGCCAAAGGCTCAAATCGCGAATGGCACCCTCCACAGGTTTTATCGTTGACCCGGATCATGGCTATAAAGCGATTGGATTCACCAGGTTTGGCTGGAATCGGGATCACATCTAATCCGGGCGGTGGAGGTTTGACCGTTCCTCTTAAAAGATCATGCAAAACAAAAAGACCACGTGTTACCATGGAAGCTTCGTCGCCACCTACTGTAAGCATGCTCCCCTGCGTCAGCAATCCACCCCGGTATGGATTTTCGGATAAATCGAAACGAACCAAGCCGTTTTCAAGCGTGGTCGCATCGGCCGATTGAAGACCATAGAAATCAGCTAAGGCAGGACTGACGAACGTGATTTGTGTATTAAGCAGGTCGCCCAAAGGACGGTTTTGGCTCCAAATGACTTCCTGAAAATAGGCCAGGGTTTCTGCTCGCATATCCGCGGCAAGTTCTGGATTCCAGTTCGGAAACTTTTCGGAATTCGGTCGTAGATTTTCCAAACGATCCAAATCGAGCCACTCTTGAATAAACTTCGTCGAGTGTTTTACCGCTCGAGGATTTGCCAACATGCGCTTCACTTGCTTCTCCAACTCGAACGGATACTTTAGCTCATTTTTTTCGGCCGAACGAAATAGTTCTTCATCAGGCGGACCTCCCCAAATCATATAACTCAAACGAGAAGCAAGTTCGTATTCAGATACTGGAGATACCGTTTTCTGTGCCCGTTGTTTTTCCAATCGGTAAATAAAACGAGGCGATTGCAACATGCCTTCAATCATTAACCTGACCGCTTCTTCCTTATCTCCGCCTGCACTGGCAACCGTGGTTGATATTCCACGAATCGCAATGATCTCCCCATCATTCAAAGGACCACGCAGCAACCACCTTCCCATTTTATCGAGCAATGCTCCCATGTCATTGTCAGTAAACTTCAGGTCCTTATAAAATCGTTCAGCAAATGCCAGAACATCCATTTGCCCAACGATGAGGTTCGCCAATTTGGCATAGGCCTGCACGTGGTCGAAATCCACATTCAAATTGTAAGCGGTATTGCTGAATCCGTCCGCACGAAGATCCGGTGGCAAAACATCGCGTACCTCTTTTTCGATATCAACACCCGTCGCATGCCAAACGGTTTCAATGTATTCATCAACAGTGAGTCGTCTGATCCAATTTTCTTTGCTGTCCTCTTTTTCGTAAATAGCCGGATCGATCCAATCAACCGTCCACTCTGCACCGTCATCGATCCATTGTTTTATCAGGTCTTTCTGCTCCTGAGAAAGGTGTGGACGATCTTCCGGCATGTCGTCGAAAAACACTGATTCCCACAAACTGCTTTCCTCGGCATTTCCCGGCAGAATAGCCTTACCAGAATCACCTCCCTTGAAGGCACTTTCCTTTCTCGACAAATCCAAGGCTCCTTCCCGTGCGCTCGAATCATGGCACTCCAAACAATGTTGAGCAAACAGGGGCGCGATCTTTTCCTGGAAAAAGTCCGTTTCCGAAACCTGGTGACCAGCGATCAAAGGGATCGGCGCTCCTGCCTCCGCCCAGTCAAGGAGGATACTTCTTTCTTCAGCCGACAACGTTTCCAGAATTGGTTGAATATCCCGCGTAAAATCAAGGCCCTTCTTTTTGTTTTGGGCTACAACCGGTGAAGCGCTCACGATGGCGAGTACAGTCAAAATGGCGAAACAAGATTTCATTAGGGAACTAACAGGGTAATTTGGTGGCGAACCGAACTATATATCAGAGACACATTTGAGAACCATATCGACTAAAAAAATCCGATTCATTCCAGTGTGGATGTGATTCTTTCTATGGGGTAAATCCCTGACGGCGGTTTTGGCAAAACCGCCCTACCTAAGCTAGACAAATCCAGGGTAGGGACACGCCGAGCGGTCCGCTTCAGATGAGTCTGAACAAAAAGAGGCAAAAATACCTCGGACCTCCCCGCAGAAAGAATCACACCATTCCTGTGTATTACATGAGCGAATCGTGCGCAACGGCCCAATTGACATGGCCTGGAAGCCTGCGTTAGCATCCTCCCAGTTTTGAAAGTACAAATTAAAGGGAGGCCTTGCCAATCATTCAAAGAAAGCAAAAATGTAGGAATACCACCTTTTCACGGTTCATGGTTTCACTCTCTAAGGACTTTTAAGGCTAAACTTCACTACCACCGACACAAAACCCGATGCATAACTTTCGAACAACTCATCCTCTGACCCGGCGCGATTTCCTGAAGAGTGCCGCGGCCGGAGCTGCGATACTCACCACTGTAGATTTACAGGGTCAAAGCAGAGAGGAATCCTTCGATTTGATCGTTGCCGGCGGCACTGTCCTGGATCCCTACAACGAACTGAACAAGACTGCCGACATCGGTATCACGAACGGAAAGATCGTCGAGGTCGCCGACTCACTACCCCGTGGACGCGCGCGCCGAGTAATCGATGCCAAGGGTCTGTATGTTACGCCTGGCTGGATAGATCTGCATACGCATGTATTCGTGGGGACGGCCTCTAATGCGATAGATGCCGACAAAGACGCGGGAGTTTACACAGGCGTGACTACTCTTGCCGAACCGGGTGGGTTCCGGGGTACGGAAGTCGATGCGTTTCGGCGTGACATCGTCGACAAATCCCTGACCCGGGTGATCGGATTCGTGAACGTCGCCGCACACCGCAATGAACCGGATATTCCGATGCAGGGGAGCTGGAAACTCTTTGACCAGGAGATCACCATCCAGGCTATTGAAGAAAACAGGGACATTCTTAAAGGGGTCAAAGTCCTGGCCTCTATCGTTCATGCTGGCAATCTCGGCACAACTCCAACAAAACTTGCGGTTCAGGCCGCCCGTGAAACGGGGACTCATGTCATGGCCCATATTGGGAAAGCCCCTCCAGTAGTTCAGGATACCCTCAGCCTGCTCGACAGGGGTGACATTGTCACTCACAGCTTAAGAGGATTTCCAGGAGGGATTTTCCATGCGAATGGAAAACCGGTAGCCGAGGCTTGGCAGGCGCTTGAACGCGGCGTTCGTTTTGATCTCGGGCATGGTGCGGCCAGCTTCGCCTGGGAAGCCGCAAGAAACGCTCAAAAGCACAACTTCCCCATCCACTCACTTTCCACGGACATTCACACCGGCAACGTCCATGGCCCTGTCTGGTCCTACGGTCGAAATATGGCGAAGTACCTGCACCTTGGGTACACGCTAACCGAGCTCGTTCGAATGACCACCTTAGGGCCAGCTGAGCTAATTGATGAACCTAAGGAACTCGGCTCGCTTTCTCCCGGAACGGTCGCTGATCTTACCCTGTTTCGCATCGCAGACCAAAAGACGAGTTTGACTGATAGCCTCGGTATTACCGAAACGACCGACCACGATGTTCAACCCGTACATTGTATTCGTGCCGGTAGAGTCATCAGTGAGATGAATATCCCTCCCGCATCGTGAAAGGAAAACCCAATTTGATCAGCCCGGATATAGCGATGATCTCGTTATCCACTAATTCACCTCCAGACCAACCCACATCATGCCAACAACACGCATAAAAATTCTTATCTTGTTATTTCTAGTTCCAACATTCGCTTGCCTGGCCCAAAACCAAAAACCTGCCCCCACTCACGCTGATGTAGCGTACGGCAACCATGAGCGGCACGTATTCGATATCTGGCTGACTCCATCCGATAAACCCACTCCCCTGGTGATCTATATTCACGGAGGAGGCTTTCGAGGTGGAAGCAAAAACATCAATGCCAACTCTTTGAAGACATTTCAGGAAGCCGGACTTTCGGTCGCTGCGATCCAATACCGCCTGTCTGACGCTGGCCCCTATCCTATCATGATGGAAGATGCGGCCCGATGCCTGCAGACCATTCGCAGCCGGGCAAAGGAATGGAATCTGGATTCCGGCAAAGTCGCCTGTTACGGAGGCTCCGCCGGTGCCGGCATTTCCCTCTGGTTAGGATTTCACAAAGACCTGGCCGATCCCAAAAGCAAAGACCCCATCGCCAGGCAGTCCACCCGCATCACCGCCGCGGCCACCACCAACGGACAATCCACCTACGACCTGCGAACCTTCCGCAAATGGTTTGGCGTGCCCGACCTGAAAAACCACGAAGCCCTCTACAAATTTTATGACGTCAAAGATGAATCGGACTGGGATTCGCCCCGCGTTAAAAAACTGATGACGGATGCCTCCGCAATCACCCACCTGACCAAAGACGACGTCCCGGTTTACATGACCTACAATCGAGGCGACGTTCCGGTCGATAAAAACACTGCCGAAGGTACCTGGGTCCACCACGTCCTTCTCGGCCTCAGGCTCCAGGAAGCCATGTCGAAAATCGGCCTCGAATGTAACGTGACTTCTCCCGATCATCCGGAAACCAAATACGGAAGTCTGGAAGCATTTCTCATAGCCAAGCTATCTGATTAATTGACTCACTCGTCTGTGCGCAGAAGATTCGATCGAATTAAATGAACACTATGAAATTGCTTAGCTTTTCAAAACAAGGCGTCACCGGATTTGGTGCGCTACTCGATGACGGAATTATAGATTTAACAAATAAGTTGGAGGATGGCGTGGACTCTCTAAAAGGAGCATTAGCTGCCGACCTCCTATCCAAGGCTCGTGAATATGCGAAAGGGCGCTCTACTGATTTTGCGCTGTCGGAAGTGACACTTTTGCCCGTTATCCCGGACCCGGCTAAAATCCTTTGTATTGGCGTGAATTATGAAAAGCACAGAGCCGAAACGAAGCGTCCAGAAGTAGGATATCCGACCATTTTCACCCGCTTTGCCAATTCACAAATTGCGCATCGGCAGGCACTGATAAAACCAAACGTATCCGATCGTTTCGACTTCGAAGGTGAGATGGCCGTAATCATTGGAAACGGTGGTCGAAATATCCCGGAGGAAACTGCGATGAATCATGTCGCTGGATACTCGTGTTATGTGGATGGAAGCGTTCGGGACTGGCAGCGCCACACATCACAGTTTACCCCAGGGAAAAACTTTCCTGGAACGGGTGCATTCGGACCCTACATGGTAACCCCAAACGAGGTTGGCGATTACACTCAACTGCCCATTCAAACACGTTTAAACGGCAGAATCATGCAGGACGCAACTCTGGCCGATCTGATCTTCTCCGTGCCGCATTTGATCTGCTACATTTCCCAATTTACCATTTTGGAAGCGGGTGACGTGATCGTAACGGGAACGCCTGGTGGCGTGGGAGACAAACGGGAACCTCCCCTTTACATGGTTCCAGGCGATACCCTAGAAGTTGAAATTGGTATATTGGGAACGCTCATCAATCCCGTGGTAGCCGAGTAATCTTTCATGTGTGTTAGGACTATTTAAATAACCGATGTCCTCCGGAGCGAAAAGATCTTCGATGAAGAAAGGACGAATTCGTCGTGCGATATGCACGAACGTTTCGTCCTCACAACTACGATTTGCTCGCTTTAGAAACTGAATGTGTTCGATAACGAGATCGTCCTGGGATTGGGAATACGCACAACCGCAATTCGACCATCGGGGTTAGTTTTAACAGGTATGTCACCGTTCTCGCCTACGAGATTACGTACATTCAACTGAATCTTCCAATCGATCTTATTATCCCAGATTTTCTTTTCATAGGAAATCCAGAGGTCTCCGCTGAATAGGCCGTCATCCAGGTAAGGTCTCGATACATCCGGACCGGCAACGCCATCCACCACGGAATACAGGTAACCGGTTGCCGCTTCGTCTTCCCAGCGCACAGCACCACCAATAGAAGCACCCGCCAGAGCGCCTTCATTGAAGCTGTAATTGGTCACTCCGACGAATCGCCATTTCCGTTGTTCATTGGAAACGGTGTTATCCAGCGCCTTGGCAGTACGGACGGGTACAACACCCTGATTACCCCACTGTTCGTTCATTTGCCTTACTGCCTGGGTACCGTCTGCACCAAACGGCAACTCGCCAATTCTTGAAGATACCAAAGCCGCAGTATATTGTGATTCGTATAGCGCCATGAGGTTTGCCGTATCGCTGTTAATCGTTTCCTGCTCGCTGATGTTGGCCAGGAAGCGCCAGTTCGGAGTTGGGTTGAAAGTCAATTCAACTTCGAAACCCTCAGCCACACGGTTTTGCGTGGAGGCGAGATTCGTGATGGGATCCAATATATAAGAATCCCACTGGCCATCCCCATTGGCATCCACTTGCCTGCCATTCAGGTTGTCCCTAATAGCCTGCGGAATGGCGGCTATCGCCAGGGGGTAATACTCCGCATAACTTTTAATGGGAAAGTTTGCCGGATCATTGGTCACTGTCGCATCGATCTGAGCCTGCCACGGTCTGTTCAGGTTGAGTTCGGCATCGCGGTAAGTGTTGATGCGGGCCACCCCAAAGCCACCCACATTCACGCTTGGTCCCGCCGTAACGGCATTCAAGCTGGTTTCAAACCAGTTGAGTTTAACGGTAAATTTGTTGTCCCCGAAACTGGCCAATAATCCATATTCCTCCGTGGTTCCGGTAGGCTGTGGCCAGAAACCGCCATCGACTGAACCTCTGGGTTGAATCGGATTGAAGTTTTCCGATTCGGCATAGTGGACTTGTAGATCCATATCGCCCGGAAGATCCCCCAACAGTACTTCGGGGTAACGTCCGACAACGCTCCACGAGGTGGTGTCCCCGGACTCGTCAAGGGCAGGTGTTGAGCTCAGGCGGGTGAAGTCATCTCTCCATACACCAAAGTTAGGATGGAGGTCCCGGCTTTCAAAACCGACCTCATCAGCATTGGCCCGAATAAAACTTTTAACATCGTCGGTCCGGATGCCATAGAGCCCGACGATATGGTTGTTTAAAAAATAACTCTGCCACGCCAGGGCCTGGGCCTGAATCTCGGTTCTTCCAATGTCTTCATCGTTGAGGTATTCGGTGACGGTGACCGCTCCGGTCCTTAATCTTCGCTCCGCATTGTTGGAACTGGTATCCGCATAGACGGCCTGCATGGTGAGTCCATCCTGGAGCCGCGGGATATTAATTTGTGCCAAGCGGACATCATCAATGGAACTTAACCCACGCAAATCATCGGAAGTGTAAACCATGAGCGTTACGGGACGACGGAAATGGGCGATCGGATCAGCCTGTAGCGCGTTTCCAATATTGAACTCGCTGCTGTTCCATCCCTTCCACCGTTCCAGGCTGTGCGTGTTCAGTGTATAGTCGTTGAAGAGTCCGGTCAGCCGGTGTTTCCCCAGGTGCTTTAACCACCCATCGTTTTCCGTGAGATCCAGCTCTCCGAATACGGTGACCCGGAAGGTTTCCCGGTCGGATTCCCCCAAACGAATGGCGGGAGTCCGCAAGCGTGTGTAGGCCCGGCCCACGTTGGGATTTACCTGACCGTTTTGAGTGAATCGGTTGATATCAACATACACATCGTAAGGACCGGTGGTGCTGGGCGCCTGGGCCTGTCCCGAGAAAAGGAAGTCCTGTTTGTAGTCGTAGTGTTGCTTGTCGTAAGCGATTTCAATGCCCAATTTGTCATCGAAAAAGTTTTGCTCCAAGGCAAAGTTGACCGCATCGAAATTCCGCGTCACGTGGTCTATCCCGCCACTATACACTTTGTTCCGGTAATCAAAAACGTCTGTGTTTTGTATGGTTGGAGCGGAAAATCCAACCGCCCATGGCTCAGCGTAGGCAGTAGTGGCGTTGTAAATGGTGGATTGGGCCACACGGGTCGTCCCCGGAGCGTCGGGGCCCCAGGCATCAATGGCGGCGGGCGTTCCGGCCAGGCCCGTGCTCGCAAGTGTATCCCGGTTGGCGTTCCAGGGAAGAATGAGCACCTGTCCGCCGATATCGTTGCCCAGTCCCTCGTTTGGCACCTGGGCATCCGGCTGATTGTAGACGATGGGGAAGGTGCGGAATGCGGCGGGGTGGGTGTTGGTGTTGATCTGACCTTCCTTGTTGAACTTGTAGGGGTTGTAGGTTTCCTGAAACTTCCAGGTGCCTCCGTCGCTCGGAGCCAATGAGTTGTTGGCGGGCCGTTCACCGGTATATTGCTCGAGACCCGCCGGCACTGGTTCAAACCAGCTGTGGTAAGAAGCGGTGGGTGGTATGATCTCCACCGGAGATCCCCTGGATTGGCCTTCTTCGCCGTTAAACCTGAATTTGGTGGCACCGACCACTTCACTGTTTTTGTTCTCAAAAAGCACGACATCCAGAGCCCCGTAAATGCGTTGGTCCCGATTCCACGCGGGCTCTTGCTTGTATTTGATATGGTCGTCCAGGCCTGCGATACGAATGGCGACTCTTCCGGCGATAATGCTCCGGTTCACGTCGAATTCCCCACGCAAACTGCCATAGTTGTCAAAGCGAACACTAGCTTCGGTGATGCTGGTATCCTGTAATGCCTGTTTGGTGGCATTATTGATCACTCCTCCCGGGCTACCGATACCGAAGAGTAGAGAGTTGGGTCCGCGGCTCACCGTAACCCGCTCAGTGTTGTAAGAATCGAAAGGTATGTCGGTTAAATAGAACCCACGGGTTAAATCGGCTGCTCCCAATCCACGAATGCGCTGATTAAGCTGCGGGTTGGTTCGCGCATCGGTTACCATGTAACGCCCCGTGTCCGATGGAACCCTATTAGCTTCGGCTCCGGAAAAGTTTCCTTGGATACCTCCGACTTCCGCATTGGTTGTGTAAGACAACAGCGTACCCGCATCAGTTGCCCCGGTATCTTTCATAAATTCAGTCGTGTATACACTGATCGCCGCACCCAGGTCTTTCAAATCCGTTTTAATGCGGGTACCGGCCAAAGTAGAGGTAGCCACGTAGCCGGTGTCCTCCGAAGCATCAATGGTGAAGGGAGATAAGTTAAAAATTTCCCCATCTTCTCTATCCTCTTGAGCGAAAAGGTTCGGGAGAAAAGTTAAAAGGACCACTAAAAGAGATACTACAAATATTGGGTCTTTGGTGAATGATCCAAGGCGAAGAGATGGGGTGATAGGTGGTATTGTTTTCATAGTGTGATAGGGATATAACTAGTCCGTATAAAAAAATGCAGAGGATTTAGAACGAGTAACAAAGTTGAGGAAGTTCACGTAGTACGACGCACATAATCATTCAGAAGAGAAAATTAGGAGAGATGATTTATTAGGAGGTATTTATTCTTAACACCCAGCATGGGCATTTCGCATCCAAAGTCTATAAAATAGTCTATCTTTCGGGATCCGGGAAAGGAAGAAAGATGACATGGGAGGATTGTCAGAGACGAATGAAACGTCTGAACTCACAATCTTATGAAGAAATCAATAATCATTACTCCCACATCATCGAAGAAACAGACTGAAGCGACAGCGGAAGTCATCAAGCTTGGAATTGACATCCACAAGGAAAAGTACGTGGTCGTTCGTCAGATCGACCAGCAGGCGCCCCAGAGTCCCCAGCGCTTTAGTCCGGCCAAGTTTCTGGTCTGGGTGGAGAAGCAGCGCGGTCTGGCCCGGCGGGTGGTCAGCTGCTACGAGGCGGGTTGTTTCGGCTACGTGTTGCATCGCAAGCTGGAGGCTCTTGGCATCGAAAACCTGGTGGTGCGCCCGCGCAACTGGGATGAGTATGGCAAGCGTGTGAAAACAGACAAGCGTGACGCGAAGGAACTGTGCGGTCACCTGGACCGCTACCTGGCTGGAAACAAAAGAGCGCTGTGTGTGGTGCGGGTGCCGACTCAGCAGGAGGAACGGGAGCGTAGCCTGAGCCGGCAACGCGAGACCTTGGCCAAGGAACTCAAACGTCTCCAAAATGTCGGTACCAGCAATGGTCTCTACTATGGCATCGAACTGGATTCGAGCTGGTGGAAACCGAAGGTCTTCGAGGAACTGAAACAAAACCTCCCCGAGTTTTTTATAAAAATACTCGAACCCTATCAAGCCATCCTGATCGTGGTGGACCAACAGTTGCGGGAAGCCACGGCGCGGAGGGGAAGAAAGGGGTCAGTCCAGAATGGCGCTAACTTAAGCCGTCTTAACGACTTTTTTGGATTTGTATTTTCCTTTATGTCTTCTG